>DAOTYR010000626.1:0-2791 GCA_034434655.1 Chloroflexaceae bacterium | reverse complement strand
GGCTCGGGGCGCGTAATGCAGTTCGAGCACCGGGTGATATGGTAGATGAACTGTCCGCGCTCTTCCTCGACGTGGCTGGACTGATCACTGAAGCGGTCAAACGTTTGCGCAGTGGCGTTCAGCACGATTTTCAGCTTCATGGTGATCGGCATCAGCTTGAGGGCCAGGTCAGCCATTCCCAACAGGGGGCCAAATTCCTTCAGCCCGAGGGTGAAGGCCACGCGCCCCATGCGCAACTCGAGGCCGCGCGCCCCGCGCGGTCCGTACATCGTCCCTAAGGCGACCGAGGTGGCGGAAATGGCCTCGAATGGGAACTCGCGCTTCAGATCGTTGGGTGGATAGGCGTCAAGGTACTGCGGGAGATCAGCCAGGCGGAGCAGCGCCTTCACTCCATTCTGGCCCATAACCTCTTCAAGCGAAATGAACGTGAGCCGTCCGATTTTATTGGGGTAATGCAGGCCACGGAACTCTTCTACTGACGTCATGGGCTCTCTGGCTCCTTACACAGCTATGCAGAGAACGGCAGTATTGACGCTGCGACGCAGCACAGTATACCAGACGACTGCTACCACTGCGGCACTAGCGCACCGTTTCCCAGACCAGGTGGGCCAGTTGAGGCAGAATGAGCCGTTCCATTGCCAGGCGAACAGCATTGGTGGAGCCGGGCAGACAAAAGATCAGCGCCTCACGATAGACGCCAGCCGTGGCCCGCGAGAGCATGGCGGCCGGGCCGATCTCGCCGTAGGAAAGCATGCGGAACAACTCGCCAAACCCCGGCAGCCGTTTTTCCAGCAGGCCGTCAATCGCCTCGAAGGTGCTGTCGCGGCGGGCGATGCCCGTGCCGCCGTTGGTGATGATCAGTTTGCACCCTTCCGCCGCATAGTCGCGTACCAGACCGGCAATCTCCGCCGGTTCGTCGCGCGCTACCGCATATCTTACCACATCATGTCCTGCCTGTGTGAGCAGGGAGTGGATGATGGCGCCGCTTTCGTCGGTCTCGGGGGTGCGGGTGTCGCTGATCGTCAGCACGCCGCAGCGGATGGCCGTGGCGGCCTCGCGGGCGCGCCGTTCGTGCTCCTGATGTCCCATCGTGGTTCTCCTGGGGGTGGGGGGCAACCGGGTTGCCCCGACGCTGCCATTTTAGATTTTAGATTGCGGATTGTAGATTGCCGCTCTATGCAACAGGAAGCGCTCTAGCGCTCACGAGCTTGCGGCGTCTCGATGACGCTTTGGTAGCTTTCCGTAGGGGGAGGCCCCGGGAGCCTTGCCCTCCCAGATCCTCCTGGCCAGGGGAGGCGGAGACCCCTCGCGTCCTTACCCAACCGAGAAACATTATACTTCCCAGAACTGTCGCGCCCAGCCGCGCCGGGCGAGGATGTCGCGCAGGTCGAGCATCGCGGTGTACGTGGGCAGCACGAAGAGCGTCGCTCCGGCGGGCAGCCCGGCCAGGGCCGCGTCCATCGCGCGCCCCAGATCGGGTTCGAGACGCATACGCGCTTCGGGCACGCCGGCATATTTGAGCCGCACGGCCATATCTTCGGCGCGTGTGCCGCTCAGGGTGACCCGCGCCAGGCGCCCGGCCAGCGGCTCAAACTCGGCGTCCCAGAGCCACGAGACGTCGGTGCCATCGGCGAAGCGGTCGTTGATGGCGATAAGCAGGTGCAACCCGGCGTCATCCGTCTGACCATCGCCGCCGGCGCCGGTGGGTTCGCCGCCGTCCACGAGCATGCGCACCGTCTCGCTGGCGCCGACGGGGTTTTTGATCAGCGCGATCAGCAAGGGGGCGCCGCCCGGTCCGGCGCTGAGGCGCTCGATGCGCCCGAAGGCGGCGCGGAAGCCTTCGAGGGCCGCGCGGGCGCTGGATGGCGCCACCCCCAGCGCCAGGGCGGCGGCCAGGGCGGCCGTGGCGTTCGTGGCGTTGTAGAGGCCCGGCAGGGGCAGTTCCACCTCCAGCGCGCCGCCGGGGTAGAGCAGGCAGAGCTGGCTCCCTCGGGTTCCTCGCAGACGGAGCCGGACGAGCCGCACCTGCGGTTCCGGCCGGCGGCGCCCGCAGGCCGGGCAGTGGTAGTGGCCGATGTGGGCGTAGAAGGCCAGATCGTACACGTACGGCTGCCCGCAGTGGCGGCAGAACTGCGAGTCGGCGATGTGCGCCCCCGCCCCCGTGGCATGCTGCGGATCGTCGAGACCGTAGTACACGACCCGCGCTCGGAGGCTGGACCCCAGGTCGGCTACGGCGGGGTCGTCGGCGTTCAGGGCCACCGTGGCTTCGGCGGGCAGTGCTGTGAGGGCCGCGCGCCAGGCCGCGGCGACCGTGTCCACCTCGCCGTAACGGTCGAGCTGGTCGCGGAAGAGGTTGTGGATCAGCACCAGCCGCGGGCGGGTTTCGGCGATTGCCTGGGGGAGCGCGGCTTCATCGGTTTCGAACAGGCCGATGGTGGCGCGCGGGCGCCCGCGCCAGTCGCTGTTGGCGATGGCCGTGGCGGTGAGGCCGGCGATGAGGTTGGCGCCAGCGCGGTTGTGCAGCACGCGCTCACCGGCGGCGCCCAGCATGTCGGCCAGCATGCGGCTGGTGGTGGTTTTGCCGTTGGTGCCGGAGAGCAGCACGACGCCATGCGGCAACGCGGCCGCGAGCGTGCCCAGCACGTCGGGGGCCAGGCGGCGCGCCAGGCCGCCGGGCAGGGTGGTGCCGCCTCCCAGGCGGAACCGCCGCGAGAGCGTGCCGGCTACTTTGCCCGTTACGATGGCCAGGGATGTGCGGAAAGTCATCGCTGCTGATCGAAGACGCCCGATG
>DAOTYR010000625.1:0-3480 GCA_034434655.1 Chloroflexaceae bacterium | reverse complement strand
AGCGCCGATCGATCTGCGCAGCGACACCGTCACTCTGCCGACGCCGGCCATGCGCGAGGCCATGGCCCGCGCCGAGGTAGGCGACGATGTCTACGGCGAGGATCCGACCGTGAACCGGCTGGAGGCGCTCGCGGCCGATCTGGTGGGTAAAGAGGCGGCGATCTTCGTGCCCAGCGGCACCATGGGCAATCTGATCGCGCTGCTGGCCCACGGCCGTCGCGGGGCGCGGGTGATCTGCGGTGATGAGTGCCACATCTACCATTACGAGGCCGGCGGGGCCTCGGCCCTGGGCGGCCTTGTCTACCATCCTCTGCCGACCGCCGCCGATGGCACGCTGCCGCTGGAGCGCATCCGCGCGGCGCTGGCCGCGCCCCACGACGAGCACGAGGCTCCGCCCGGCGTTCTCTGCCTGGAAACCACCCACAACCGTTGCGGCGGCACGGTTCTGCCGCTGGCCTACCTGGAGGCGGCCCATGCCATCGCCCGCGAAGCCGGCGTGTCGCTGCACCTCGATGGCGCGCGGATCTTCAACGCCGCCGTGGCCCTCGGCGTCGAGGCGCGCGCCATCGCCCGGCACGCCGATACTGTGCTCTTCTGCCTCTCCAAGGGCCTGGCCGCGCCCGTCGGCTCGATGGTCGCTGGCCCGCGCTCCCTGATTGCGCAGATGCGCCGGATGCGCAAACTCGTCGGCGGCGGCATGCGCCAGGCGGGCGTCATCGCCGCCGCGGGCATCGTCGCCCTCACCGACATGACCGCGCGGCTGGCCGATGACCACGCCACTGCCCGCGCCCTGGCCGAAGGACTCGCCGCCCTCCCTGGTCTCCGGGTGGATCTGCATCGGGTGCAGAGCAATATGGTGCGTTTTGAGCTGACCGCCAGCCATCTGACGCCCGCCGACTTCCTCGCTCGTCTCCGGCAACGCGGCGTCCTGATGAGCCAGATTGATGGAGTCGTGCTGCGCGCCGTAACGCACTACGGCATCGCCCCTGGAGACGTGCGCCGGGCAGTCGCTGCCGCCCGTGACATCCTTGAGGCGTAAACCCTGACCATCATGAGTTCCGAGCATCCGCAATCCACAGCGCCCATCCTCCAGGCCTGGAGCGCCTTTCTGGAACAGACCAGCGACGCGGTCGTGTTGCTCGACGCCCAGGGTGTGATTATTGGAGCGAGCACCCCGGCGCGTCTGATGCTCAACCGCGGCGCGGAGGTGCGTGGGGTGCCGTTCCACGCCTTCGTGAAATGCGCCAGAGATCATCCGCTGGCCGACTCCTACTGCCTGCCCAACGGGCGCTCGGCGCGGGTGCGGCGCACCATGCTGAGCGATGCCGATCAGCGTCCGCTCGGCCAACTGCTGCTGTTTACCCCCGTGACGCCCGAGACGCCCCCCGCTGAGGAGCGCCTCGACCCCCGCGAACTGCAACTGCGCGAGGTGACGCTCACGATCAGCAGCGCCCTGGATATTGACACGATTCTGGATCGGGTGGTGCAGTTGTCGGTCGACCTGGTCGGCGCCGATGCCGGCGCGTTGTCGTTGTACGACCCCGAGCGTGATTGTATGTGGATCGAACACGAGGTCGGCATTTCCGGGCTGGTCGGCTCAGGCCCGCTGTTGCGCGACACGGGAGCGGTGTGGGAATTCCTGGACGGCGACAAGTCGGTGCTGCTCAATGACTACATGAACCACCCACGAGCTATTCCGCTGCTGGTCGAGCACAATGTGCACGCGGTGGCGGCTGTTCCGATCCGCACCCCCCATAAGCTGCTCGGCGTCATGGGGATCTACCATCTGCAACCGGGGCGCCGGTTCACCCGGCGCGACCAGCACCTGCTGGAAACCGTGGCCCACCAGACTGCTGTGGCGCTGGAGAATGCCCGTCTCTACCAGGCCGCGCTGAAGGAGGCCGAGCGGCGCGCGCTGCTCTACCGGGCCAGCCTGGAGTTTGGCCAGGCGCTGGAACTCGACGCGCTCTACCGGGCCATCCATCGCGCCGCGGCGCGCCTGATGCCCTGTGACACCTGTGTGATCGGGCTGCTCGATGCCGAGCGCCAGGAGGTCGAGTATGTCTACCAGGTTGACGCCGTCAGGGTCTGGCCGCCTGGTCGCCTGCCGCTCCAGCGGGGACTGCTGGGCTTTATTATCCGCACGGGGGTTTCGCTGTGCATCACCGGCTGCGATCCGGAGATTGAGCGGTGGTTCGGCGCCGAGCCGTTCGGCGAGGGTGAACAGCCGACCGGCTCGCTCCTGGCGGTGGCGCTCTGCGCCGGCGGTCAGCCCATCGGCGCGCTCTCGATTCAGGCCGAAGCCAGCAACGCCTACACCAGCGCCGATCTCGATGCGCTGGAAATGCTCGCCGCCACAGCGGTGATCGCCATTCAGAATGCGCGCCTGTTCGGCCGGGTGCAGCAACTGGCCACGCTGGACCCGCTGACGGGTGTGGCCAACCGCCGCCACTTCCTGGAACTGGCCCACCATGAAATGGAGCGCGCGAAACGCTATCATCACCCGCTTAGCCTGTTGATGATTGACGTTGATCACTTCAAACAGTTGAATGACACCTACGGCCACCTCGCAGGCGACCAGGCGCTGCAGGCCATCGCCGCCCGCCTGCGCGACAACCTGCGCGAAAACGACATTATCGGGCGCTTTGGCGGAGAGGAATTCGTGGTCCTGCTGCCCGAGACGGGGCTCGAACAGGCGCTCCATGTGGCCGAACGGCTGCGCGCAGCGATTGGCGCGCAGCCTGTCCCGACGGATGAGGGTGAGGTAAGTGTCAGTGTGAGTATTGGCGTGGCAAGTTGCGAATGTGCCCGGCAACCGTTGTCGGTTGAACAGTTGCTCGAGCGCGCCGATGATGCGCTCTATGTCGCCAAGCGTCGGGGCCGCAACCAGATCCAGGTCGCGCCGCTCCACTAACGTGAACATAGGCCGTTCACGGGAGGGTTTGGGAGGGCGCAGCCCTCCCAAGAACAACCTTATGTTCATTGCGGCGTTGTGCGGCGGAGCCGCATGGGGGTTTCACGTGAACATATGCTCTCGGAGAGGGGTGTGGAGAAACCGGGTTCCCCCACGCCCCCACCCGCGGGAGGGTGAGGGCGCAGCCCTCCCAAGAATTATGTTCACCCCGTCGGTGTGCGGCGGAGCCGCATGGACGGCTAACGTGAACATAGGCTGCTGGAGCAGGGGTGTGGGGAAACCGGGTTTCCCCACGCCCCCGCCCCGTTGGGGTATGGG
Source organism: Chloroflexaceae bacterium (assembly GCA_034434655.1). Classification (GTDB taxonomy): domain Bacteria; phylum Chloroflexota; class Chloroflexia; order Chloroflexales; family Chloroflexaceae; genus JACAEO01. The sequence goes on along the minus strand of DAOTYR010000625.1, from coordinate 248 downwards.
GAAACCGGGTTTCCCCATACCCCCACCCGCGGGAGGGTCTGGGAGGGCTTCGCCCTCCCAGAAAGAACGTTATGTTCATTGCGGCGTTGTGCGGCAGAGCCGCATGGAGGGCTAACGTGAAAATAGGCCCCAGGAGTGTGGGGAAACCGGGTTTCCCCACGCCCCCGCCCCGCAGGGGCATGGGGAAACCGGGTTTCCCCATGCCCCCACCCGGTGGGAGGGTTTGGGAGGGCGTAGCCCTCCCAGGA
>DAOTYR010000624.1:0-13202 GCA_034434655.1 Chloroflexaceae bacterium | reverse complement strand
TTTCCCCACGCCCCTCACCCGGTGGGAGGGTTTGGGAGGGCGCGGCCCTCCCAGGAAGAACCTATGTTCATCTGCGCGCCGCAGGATCACCCCGCGCCTGCCGGTCAACTCTTTGCGTAAGGGTAGCGCGAATGCCGCTCTGGAGGGTGGCATAGGTGGTCGTGCTGCTCAGATCGATGCCCAGGCCGACAAGGGCCTGGGCCACGTCGGGCCGGATGCCGACGAGAATGGCCCGCGCGCCGAGGAGACCGGCGGCCCGGGTGATCCGGATGAGGCCGCTGGCAACCTGGGTATCAACCACCGGCACGCCGGTCACGTCAAGAATGAGGTGGCTGGCGTATTTGCGTTCGAGGGCCTGGAGGGCGCGCTCCTGGGCCTGCGCCAGGCGCCCGCTGTCCAGGGCGCCGATCAGGGGCATGACCAGCACGTGGTCGCTGACCGGGAGCACGGGGATGCTCATCTCGCGGATGATCTCCTGCTGAGCCGTGATGGTCTCCAGTTGCCTGGCGAGCTGGGCGCGGGCCGCTTCGGCTTCGCGGCGCGCTTCCTCGGCAACGGCGAACTGGGCGCGCAACTCGGCGGTACGCTCAGCGATGATCGCCGCCATCTGATCGAAGGCCCGTCCCAGCCGGCCAAACTCATCGGCGCCGTCAAGCCCGGTGCGGACCGACAGATCGCCGTCTGCAAGATGTTGGACAGCCTGGCTCAGACGCGCGATGGGGCGGGTCAGATTGTAGGGCAAGATCAGACTCCAGAGCAAGGCCAGAACTATAGTGAAAACACCGATCAGACCAAAGATTGTTTTTGCCACAAATGCCGATCGTTCTACGTCGAGCCCGGCCCCTTGAGCTTCGGCGGCTTTGACGCGGGCCATGTCGAGGGAAAGATCCGAGAGGAACTGAATGTTGGGCTGGTAGAGCGCGAAGCGGCGCACGGCCTCCCGAGAGGTTTGAAGCTCGCCTTCTGCCACAGCTTCGGTAATGCGCCGGAAGCCTTGATGATAGAAGTCGAAGGAGGCGCGCCAGAGGCGCGCCTGGCGCTGATCGGTTTCGGTCGTGGCGGCCGCGGCGAAGGCTGCAATAGCTTGATCCAGATCGGAGATGGCCAGCGACCAGGTCTGCACAAACTCATCACGTAGTTGGGGATTTTCGAGATGCAGGAAGTAGCTCTGGTCGTAGCGACGAGCGATCTGGACCTTCATGGCCACATCGCTGGCAAGCTGGCTGAGGCGCGCGTCGACCTGGATGGCCCTGTGCGCTGCGGACTCGGCGTACCTGATACTTATCGGAGCGGCGATGGTCAACGCGAGCACCAGGAGCGCGAGCGCGCCAAAGGCCAGGCGGAGGCGCTGGTGGAACGGCAGGTTGCGGTACGGACGCAGCAGAGGGAGGCGTGCCATAGTGCCCTCCGTGAGGGTCATATATGGCTTCAAGCATAGAGCAGCCATATTACCTGGCCGCAACCGTTTGATGACGTGAGTGTAGCGGGTGCAACTACTTTGAGCGGCAAATTTCCGGACAGGCGCGATGCGCAGGGCGCACAGAGCCGCGATGAGGGCACGTTGTTGTGGAAGGGCTGCGCCTTTCCACACCCTCCCACCGGGTGAGGGGTCTGGGGAACCCAAGTTCCCCAGACCCCCTGGAAAAAGCCTCAGGGCGCCCCGATGGGGCGCCCTGGCGGGGAGCGGCGCCCCGATGGGGCGCCGCCGGGCGTAGGGGTCGGGTCAGGCCTGTTCACGCTCACGGAGCATTTCGGCCCAGGCTTCGTACAACTCGTCCCTGGTCTTGAGGCCGGGGCGGGGCAGGGCGTGGTTGACGACGTAGGTAGCCCCGGTGTGGCGGTTCTCCCACATAGCCTGGTGGGCCTCGGAGAGATCCTTCCACTCGACGAAGACCGGTTCGGTGATGGAGAGCAGGCCGGCGCTGATCTCATCGAGCAGGCGCAGGATCTCGTAGGCGTTGGAGAGGTGGGTGCCCCAGATGTTGGCGGTGGGCATGTAGATGCGGCGCTGGCGCATCCAGATCTGGGGGGCGAAGAAGGAGTAGCGTCGCCCGCCCAGCTCCTCGAAGTAGACGATCCGCCCGATGAAGGGCTTGACCAGCATGGCGCTGACGTTAAGGGCGTCGTGGCCGGCCCGCTCGATGATCATATCCGGATAGCCGCGGGGGTTGTCGGCGCTGCTGAGGAACACGCCCACGGCGCTGCCCAGGGGCTTGAAGGTCAGATCGTTGAAGCGGCGGATGGCCTCCTTCAGCCCTTCGGGGTCCTTCTTGGAGTCGGGCAGATCGGGCATGGTACGGGGCCAGTCGAAGTCTTCGCCGTAGCGGCGGTGCAGTTCTTCGAGGCTGACCACGCCGCGGAGGGCCGCGCCGAAGCCGAGGCTGAGGACGAACTCACGCTGGGCGTCAGTGTAGGTCACCGCCACGATCCGCGCGCCCATGGAGCGGGCGGCTTCGATGGCCTCGAGGCCAGGCTCGTCTTCCAGGGCGCCATCGCCTTCCACGCCGTAGTAGATCAGCACCGCCTGACCGGCGCGCAGGCCGGCGCGGCGCATCATCTCTTCGGGGCTGGCCTGGCCGGGCTTGCCGAGGAAGGTGAAGTGGTAGCCCGAGCTGGCGCCGTAGAAGGTGAGGGTGGGGATGTGGCCGTCGCGCGGTTCGCCGAGGAGTTGGAAGGTGCGCGCGAAGGCCTGCTCGCCGGCGTGGGAGATGGCATAGTCGGCGAGGTGGTGGTTGTTCTGAGCGCGGAACATATTCAGCAACGGCTCGCCGGCCTTCTCCCACTCGGCCCACTGCGACGGATCGGCGGGGATGCGGGTGAAAATGTTGGCGATGGAGGGGTCCTTGCGGTTGATAAAGCCCTTGCCGCCGGCTTCGAGCAGGGTTCTGGCGCGGGCCTCGCTGGAGACCATGCCGATCACATTCAGGCCGTTGCGCGCCGCCGAGCGCGCCGCGTCGAGGCCGGTGCCGGTGGCGGCGCCTTCGATGAAGATGCTCTTGCCGGGCTTGATGGCCAGGGTGGTGAAGAGGGCGCGGTAGGCCGTGCCGAGGTTGAGCATGAAGCTCCCGGCGGCCTCCAGCGACATATCCGGGGCCAGCGGCATACACTGGGGCGCCTGGGCCAGCATGAACTGCTGGTGCGAGCCATCGGGGGTGTTGTAGCCCTGGATGACGAAATCGGCGGCCATGGGGTCGAGACCGACCATCGGCGAGAGCAGGTCGTTCTGGCCAGAGTAGATCGCCACCAGATCGCCGACCTTGATGCGGCCTTCCTTGCGCAACTCTTCACCCACGGCTGCGACGAGGGCCACGCCGCCCGAACCGGTGATGTGCCAGTCGCGGTCATGTTCATCGAAGAGCGAGACCGGAATGCCGGTAATGGCCCAGATGTCGTTGAAGTTGACCTCGCTGGCGAGGATGTAGAGCAGGGCCTGGTTCGGGGCAGGATGTTCGACCGGAATGATGATCTCCCGCTCGGCATCCCTGGGATCGCCGAGCACCCCCGCGCCGGTCTCGGGGTCACGGATGACCCCCTGGGCATACTGCCAGTTGGGAATGGGGGTGACGCCGGGGAAGAAGGGCGAGCCGATGGGCAGGAGCTGGCCGGTTTCGAGGTACATCTTCTCCTGCTCCGGGGTGACCAGGGTCCGGCGCGTGGGCAACGGCGCCGAGTGCTTGTCCATGAAGTCCTGGATGCCCTTCTTGCCGCCCTCGGGATCAACGACGGCCTCGGCGAAGAGGCGCGCTTCGCGGGCGAGTCCCTGCTCGAAGCCGTGCTCGAAGCCGTAGCGAATGGCTTCCAGGGCGCGCTCAACGGCCTTTGTGCGGCCGGCGGTCGCCGCCTGGGCGATGATGCGCTTGATGCGCGGGTTCTGGATAATAGCGTTGAGTTCGTCCTTGACGAAGTGCGGCTGGGGCTCCTCCCAGGCGGCGATGGCGGCCTTGCGGCGCTCGAAGGCCTCCTTGAGGACGCCGCTGCCGGTGGCGTACTCGCGCACCAGGGCGGTGGAGACGCTCAGGCAGTCCTGGGCATCGGTGGCAAGGATGTCAACCAGGCCAATTTCAGCGGCCTCCTCGGCGGTAATGGTGCGCCCGCCGAGGATCATCTCGAGGGCGCGCAGGGTGCCGGTGCCATTATTCTGCTTGTAGAGCAGGCGCGGGAGGCGCTGGGTGCCGCCGTAGCCGGGGAGCAGGCGCAGATTGATCTCGGGCTGGCCGAACTCGGCGTGCAGGTCGGTGACGCGGAAGTGGCAGGCCAGGGCGAACTCGAGACCGCCGCCGAGGGCCACGCCGTTGATGGCGGCGATGCATGGCTTATCCATGCGCTCGATCTTGCGGAAGGCCAGGTGGGCGTTGTTGGGCAGGGCGATGGCATCCTCAACGGTATGGATGTCTTCGAGCAACTGGCGAATATCGGCGCCGGCGACGAAGCTCTTCGTGCCCTGGCCGGTGAAGATCACGGCGAAGACATCCTGTCGGCGCGACAGGTGGTCAACGATGGTGTTCAGTTCGTCGAGGGCGCGCTCGTTGAGGGCGTTGACCGGCGGGTTGGTCACCGTGACGATTGCCAGGCGCTTGACGGCCTCGGCGGCCTTTGCCCGCGGGCCGGCGCTGATGGCGTGGTACTCGATGCGGAAGTAGCGATAGCGCTCGAAGATCTGCTGCTCGTCGGAGAGCTTCTGCTTGCGCTTCCACTCATCGATCTTCTGGCGGATCTCATCGAGCGACTCCGGGTTGCGCAGGGTGGTGGTGTCGCCCAGGGGTTCATCGAGCATCAAATTGCGCAGGAAGCGGCGCATATACTTGCCGCTGCGCGTCTCGGGGAAGGCCGAGACCTCGATGTAATCTTCGGGAACGGCGACCACGCCCTTCTCATTGCGCACCAGGTCGTCGAGGCGCCGGCGGTCGGTGCTGGTGAGGCGGCGGCCGGGGGCGGTGAGAATGAAGGCGACGGGGGTGAGGCCCTTCTCGCGATGGGGCGCGCCGACGACGATACAGTTGCCGACGGGCGAGTCGGGGGTGATCTGCTTATCGCGGAGGATGGCGCCCTCGATCTCCTCGGTGCCCATGCGGTGCCCGGAGACGTTGATCACGTCGTCGGAGCGGCCGTGGAGGGTGAACGAGCCATCGGCGTACTTCATAGCGAAGTCGCCCTGGACGTAGGCCCACTCACCGTTGGGGCCGCGCCGCCAGTAGGTCTTCACGAAGCGTTCGGCATCGCCGCGCCAGTCGCTCAGGGGGCGCTCGCCGCGCACAGCGGCCTCCAGCGTAGGCACGTCGCCCCAGATCGTGCGGGTGAGGTAGGGATAGGCGGCGGTAATGACAATCTCGCCCTTCTCCTCCAGATCGGCCGGGCGATAGACCGGCTCGCCGCCTTCCGGCGGAGTCTCGGCCACCCAGACATCGCCGACGATCCAGGGCAGGGGGTAGGTATGCGCGTCGGGGCGCAGCGGGAAATCTTCGTTGCCGTAGAAGTGGGTCCAGACGATCCCGCCGTGCTCGGTCGCCCAGTACGAGTTGATGTACTGGGGCGACATAATCTCCATGCCGAACTGCTGGACGGCGGGCGAGACCGGCTCGGCGCAGAAGGTGCAGACGCGCAGCGAACTCATATCATACTGCTGCACATCGGCCACGTTCTGCGGATTGGTCATCACCGACTTGAGGAAGGTGACGCCGGCCTTGAAGACCTGCACCTTATTGCGCTCGATAACGCTGGCGAAGCGGCCGGCGCTGGGGAAGACCGGCGAGCCTTCGAGCAAGATGCTGGTGCAGCGGCTGGCCAGGCTGGCGGTGATCATGTAGCTCTGGCCGGTGATCCAGCCCGGGTCGGCCACAACGAAGACCGTGTCGCCCGGCTCGGCGTCGAAGCTGACCTTCATCGTATGGACCAGGCTGGCCACGTAGCCGCCGTGGACGTGCACGACGCCCTTGGGCTTGCCGGTGCTCCCGCTGGTGTAAATGATGAACATCGGGTACTCGGCGTCCACGGGGGTGCAGGGGGCCAGGCTGGCGAGGATGGAGTAGAACTGTTCGAGGGGCAGGGCCAGGAAGTCGTCTTCGGAGGTGACGGCGAGGCCGCGGTCGCGAGCGGCGGCGAGGATCTGCTCGAGGGCCTGGGCGGTCAGTTCGTGGCTCCAGCGATCGCGCTCGGGGCGCCAGAGGAGTTCCTGGGCGGTATGCCTGACCACGATCACGGCATCAACGCGGGGCGGGGAAGCCACGAGCGCCTTGGCGACGGTGGTGCGGATCTGGGACTGCACGGCGACATCGAGGCCGCTCAGTTCCTGCAGCGCCTTACCGACGCCGCGCATCACATCGGAGCGTTCGACGGTGATGTCCTCGGCGATGGTGGCCCGCACCGTGGTAACGATCTTGCTGGCGTGGTCGGACCTGACCCCCAGTCGAGCGAGGGTTTGCTCGACAATCTCCACCGCCGTTTCGACGGGGATGAACTTATCGAGGGCCTGGTCGGTATAGACCTCCTTGTAGGGCACGATCTGGGCGTTGCGGTAGGCCCCATCGGAGGTGATCACCACGCGCGCGCCGGCATTGTGGATGCGGTCGCTGAGGGTCTTGTCGGAGAAGCCGCCAAAGACGGGGGTGTAGATGATGCCCAGGCGCTTGGCCGCCTCGGTGTAGTAGATCTGGTCGAGGATATTGGGCATATTGAGGGCGATGCGATCACCCTGCTTGAGACCGAGACCGGTGAGCACCAGGGCGGCCTTGACCACCTCGAGCAACAGGCGCTTGCGGGTGACCTTCTCTTCGGTCACCGGGCCGCCGCGCCCGCCATTGAGCGAGTTGTCCCAGCGGTCGCCTTCGAAGACGAGGGCGAACTCATCGCCGTAGCCAAGCAGCACATGGCGGTCAACTTCGTTGAAACAGGCATTGGTCAGACCGCCTTCGAACCAGCGATAGAAGGGCGGGTTGTCATCGTTGAAGGCGCGCGCCCAGGGCTGATGCTCGGCCCCATAGGGCACCTCAACCGGGGCGCCGGTCGCGGCGTCCAGCCCGGTCCAGCGATGTTCCGGCTCGTCCCAGGTAATCCATGCTTGAAGCGCCGGATCGTACCAGTGGATCGCGCCGCGGGCGATGGCGCCGAAAAATCCGCCGGGATCGGCCAGGAAAGCGCGGCGTTGGGCCTCCCAATCGGTGCGGGAGCGGATGGGATTACTGCGCGGCGCGCGAGGGGGGGCGAGGTGCGCGGCCTCGATCATCGGTAAGCCTCCACTTTCAATACTACCTACCGGGTGTCGTGCCGTTACGACACTTCCAGGCTCGCGTCGGTTGTGACGCGATGAACAAAGGGGACTAGAGGATAGCGTAACCGGTATGACGCACTTCGTCAAGGGTGACTTGGGCGGGAGACGCCTACCCGTTCTGGTGGGCGCGGTCCTTCCGTCCTGGTTCGTCCGCGCGCGGCCCGGAGGGGTGCGCTACGGAATGCACCGTTCATGGGTGACCACCCGGTAGGGCGTGAACCCGCGGGCCTGGTAGTTGGCGAGGGCGTAGGGCCCATCGAGGGTGCAGGTATGCACCCAGACGCGCCGGGCGCCGTCGGCGTAGGCGCGCTGCACGCCGGTGGAGAGCAGGTGCCGGCCATACCCGCGCCCATGGAACGGCGGAAACAGACCGAAGTAGGCCACCTCGGTGCCCGGTTCTTCCGACTCGTGGTTCAGTTCGATGTAGCCAGCCGGCGTGCCCCGCAGGTAGAGCACCAGCACCGAGACGCTCGGGCGCGCCAGGTAGCTGCCGAGGCGCTCATCGCTCCAGGCGAGCCGGTCGGTCCAGTGGTACGGCTCGCCGACGGAGCGGTACAGAAAGCGATAGAAGGCGGGCAGCGGCTCGCGGGCCTCGATGATCCGCAGTTCAGGATCGGCGCTGAAGGCCGGGCGGAAGCGCTCGCGGGTGGGCAGTTCCAGATAGGTGGTGGTCACGCTAACCGTCGGCATCGAAATGGTGTACCTGTGCGAGCAGAACCTTGCTCCTTATCCTAACACACCCTGGGGCATATCTGGTTACAAGACAGGAGGCACGCTGGAGGCCGCATACGCCGCTGCTCTGCCCGCGGCGGCCAGATCGTTCGTACCGTTCGCAGCGTTCTGCCCCCCTCCCAGCCTCCCTCCGCTGGGGGAGGCGCCCGCTTGCCTCCCACCGGGTGGGGGGATGGGGACACCAGGTTTCCCCATCCCCCTGCGCGAGAACTGCGCCCCGAACCCCTCCTACGGGCAGGGGCGTGGGGAAACCGGGTTTCCCTCCATCGCGCTCCGAGAGCGTATGTTTACGTTCGTGTGCGGCGGAGCCGCGTGGACGGCTAACAAGATTTTTCCTTACAATCTCGCGCCGTCGTTCGCTTAGGGATAGCATAAGTCGCAAGATCCCTGTATACTACGCTGCAACGGCAAACGACGAAAGCTGGAGGTTCGCGATGCAACGCTACGCATGGACGTGGCTCCAGGCTGCCTGGCGCGAGCGGGTTGAACCGCTGGCGCTTACCGCGCTGCTGCTGATGGGGCTGAGTCTGCCACCGCTGCTGATGCTGGAGGTGCTGACGGCCGGGCAGGCGGCGCGTGTGGCGGTCGGGATGGGCTGGGCGGCGGGTGCGCTGCTGGTGTTGCGCCTGGCGCCGCTGCTGCGGCGCGAGCGCTGGCGCCTGGCGGCGCTGGCGCTGATCCTCGCGGGCGCGCTGGCCGGAGCATGGTTCGCCCACGCCCCGGCGGCGCGGGCGCAGGGCGGGCTGAGCTTCAAATCCGCGCCGCGCATCTCGCAGGGGGCCTTCAGCCAGATCCTCGCCGCCGCCGGCTCGCCCGCCGCGCCGCACGCCGATGAACTGTACAGCATCATCGTGGCCTACGGCCTTGATCCAGCGGTGGCGCTGGCCTTCTTCCAACACGAGTCGCAGTACTGCACCACGGGGGCCTGCGCGCGGGGCGATCTGCGGAACTGGGGCATGCAACGGCGGGCCATCCGCGCTGAACGCTCCCCTGGCGTGGTGCAGGGCTTCGCGCGCTACCATACCTGGCAGGACGGGGTGCGCGACTGGTGCGAATTGATCCTCGGCTACATCAATCGGGGGATGGACACGGTCGAGAAGGCCGTGCCGGTCTACGCGCCGCAGTCGGATGGGAACGCGCCTGTGGCGTACATCGGCGCCATCCGGCGACAGGTGGCGGCCTGGTCGGGCCGGGTCATCGGCGAGCCGTCGTTGCGGGCCTACGATGGCTCGCTGGAGCTGGCCCTGGTCACGGAGACCTTTCTGGCTTCCGATGTGCAGTTTCATCCCACCTGGGCCTTTCACAACTACATGCTGAGCGAGGCCCACGCCGGGCGGCCCCTCGGCGCGCCGCTGGACGAGAGCCGCATCATCAATGTGGGCGGCCAGCGCTTCGCGGTGCAGGTCTTCGCCCTCGACACGCTGTACACGCCGGTCGCCGCCACCCCCGGCGAGACCAACTGGGCCGATGTGCGCCGCCTCAGCGACCTGCTGCGCCAGGGGCCGGCGCCGACCCCCGCGCCGACGAACACGCCGCCCAGGCGCTGAGGGTATGCATTCAGCGGGTGTGGCAAGGGGAAGCCCGCCCACACCCGCTCCTCCAGCAGAGGCGTGGGGAAATCTGGTTTTCCCACGCCCCCGCCAGGGTAGGACAACCCGGAGTTGTGCCCACAGGGGACCCATAGAACGTCTCACCGGCCGTCCATGCGGCTCGCGCCGCACCCCGACGGGATGACCATAGGTTGCTCCTGGGAGGGCTGCGCCTTCCCAGACCCTCCCACCGGGTTTCCCCATCCCCCTGCGTGCGGGCGCAGCCTTCCCAGACCCTCCCACCGGGTGGGGGGATGGGGGAACCTGGTTCCCCCATGTTCACGTTAGAGGCCATACTGTTCCAGCAGGGCGGTATCGGCGAGCAGAGGGGCGCCGGGGCCGTCGTAGGCCACCTGCCCCTCGTGGAGCACGATCACCCGCGGGAAGACCTCGGCGACCATGGCGAGATCGTGGGTGGCGACGAGCATGGCCTGGGGCAGGGCGCGCAGCAGGGCGATCAGGCCGCGCCGGGCGCGAGGATCGAGCCCGGCGGAAGGCTCGTCGAGGGCCAGCAACACCGGGTCCATGACCAGGACGGTGGCGAGCGCAACCCGTTTGCGCTGCCCCAGGCTGAGATGGTGGGGCATGCGCCGTTCAACGCCGCTCATCCCCACCTGTTCCAGCGCCCGGCTCACCCTGGCACGCACCTCGGCTTCGGCCATGCCCATGTGTAGCGGCCCGAAGGCGACATCATCGAACACGGTCGGCGAAAAGAGCTGGTCGTCGGGGTCCTGGAAGAGCAGGCCTACCCGCGCGCGGATATGGCGCAGGGTGGCAGTGCTGACCGGCGCGCCCTCCACCAGCACGGCGCCGGAGGTGGAGCGCAGGACGCCGTTCAGGTGCAGGAGGAGGGTGCTCTTGCCCGCGCCATTGAGGCCTACCAGGGCGACTTTCTCGCCCTGGGCCAGGCGCAGAGAGACGCCGCGCAGGGCCAGGGTGCCGTCGGGATAGGCATAGTGCACCTCGCGCAGTTCGAGGAGCGGAGGGGGCGGGGAGACGCCGGGCGATGGGTGGAGGCGTGGTCCGAGGGACGTGCTCACGGGGGTAGCTTTCAACGCCAGTGGGCCAGCCAGACGATGGCGGCGAGCAGGGCGGCGCCGGTGACGAGCAGGCCTCGCTCGCCAGCGCTGAGGGGGCGAGCGGGCAGGCTGCGCCACTCGCCGCTGTAGCCGCGGGAGAGCATGGCCGCGTGGATGCGCTCGCTGCGCTCATAGGCGCGCAGAAAGAGCGTTCCGACCATGCTCCCGAGCACCCCGGCGCGCCAGGCGATGGACCCGCCCGCGCGGCGCCCCGGCAGGGCGGCGGCGCGGCTCTCGCGAGCGCGCAGCAGGCGCTCGGCCTCGTCGACCAGCACGAACAGGTAGCGGTAGGCGAAGCCGAGCATCGCCACCAGCATCGCGGGGAGGCCGAGGGAGCGCAGCGCGCCCAGCACCTCGGTGAAGCGGCTGGTTGCCATGAGCAGCAGGGCGGCCTGCACCGAGAGCCATGTCTTGAGGATCACCGCCACGAACGCGACCAGGCCGGCATCGGTGACGGTGAGGGCGAGGGGGCCAAGGGACAGGGCGATGAGCGGCGCGCCGGGGCGGGTAACGGTCAGGGTCAGGGCGGCCAGGGCGAACGGGGCGGTGATGAAGGCGCGCCGCAGGATACGGCCGGGACCGACGGCCGAGCGCAGTACCGCCCACCAGAGCAGGGCCGCGATGGCCGCCAGGGCCAGCCAGCGTCCGGGGGGCACGAGGGCCAGGGCCAGCACCAGCGCCAGGGTGAGCGCGAGCTTCACCCGCGCATCGAGGGCGTGAATGGGACTGGCCCGGTCAACATACGGATCGAGGGACGATGCGAGCGCCATGGCCGTATTGTAGCCTTCTCCCGCTGAGCGGGCAAGCCCGCATCCTCAGGGGTGACAAGAACCAGTGAACGGGACCCGGCAGCGGTGGTACGCCTTCCCTCCCGTAGCTGTTCACACCTGGGGTAACGCACACGCCTGGGAGCGAGGGCGTCGCGCCCTCGTCGCGACTGCGAGGGCAAGAGCCCTTCCTCCCAGGAGAAATGTGAACACTTATACCCCCCCTCCCAACCTCCCCCCGCTGGGGGGAGGCGCGCGGTTCCCGCCCCCGGCGGGGGAGGGTCAGGGAGGGCGAGGCGGGACGAGCCGCTCCCAGCCGCGCCGCACGCCCGAACCCTGGTCGCGCGGGGTGAGCGGGGGGGCGTGCGCGACGGTATGCCACACCTGCAGCGTAGAGACCAGAGCCGCGCGTGGGGGCGTCCCAAAAAGAGCGTTACCTCGTCTGCCCGGATTGCTGGCGACCGCGGATCAGCAGCGTGATGCCATAGGCCAGGGCGAAGACGATGAGCAGGCCGATCACGCCGGAGAGAACGGTCGAGAGCGGCCCGTCGAGGCCGGGGATGGTGTAGTCTGGAAACAGGTTGAAGGCGGGGTCCTGGGCGCGCTCGATGAACCCGTGATCCTCAGCGACGCGCTCGAGGCCATCGGGGTCAGCCGAGGCAAGCGGCGAGATCAGGGCCAGCCCGACGGCGATAGCCAGGCCGATGAGCGTCACGCTGAGCATGGCGCCGCGGCTCATGGCCCGGCCCAGGGCGCGGGCGTCGAGGCGGCCGGCGACGGCGGGCGCGAGATCGGGCCGCGTGGTGGCGACGAAGGCCAGCGCGGCGACGGTGATCAGCCCCTCGCCGATGCCGATGAAGGCGTGGACAACGAGCATAGCGGGGAAGACCACCGCGGCGGAGAGGCCCGACAGCGCCAGTTGCAGCGAGGTGAGGAAGGCAGCGACCATCACCGAGAGCCAGGCGGCCACAAAGCCGGCGACGATGAGGCCCCAGGGCTTGCCGCCGGCGGCGCGGATCAGGGGCATGCCCACGCCATAGCCCACCAGCGCCGTGGCCACGCCCATGTTGAACACGTTCGCGCCCAGGGCCAGCAGGCCACCATCTTGAAAGAGCAGCGCCTGCAGCGCGATCACGCAGGCCATTCCCAGCATCCCCGCCCAGGGGCCGAGGAGCAGCGCCGCGAGCGCGCCGCCGAGGAGGTGGCCCGAGGTGCCGCCAAGTACCGGGAAGTTGAGCATCTGGGCGGCGAAGATGAAGGCGGCCATCACGCCCATCAGGGGAACCCGGCGTTCGTCGAAGCCCCTCACCCGCAGGACGGCAACGGTCAGCGCCGCGATGGTCAGCACCCACCACAGCAGGGCCACCGGGGCGGAGAGAAACCCGTCCGGGATGTGCATCCCCAGCAGCATGGTCTGGCCAAGGGCTTGAACCAGCATACGCTCCTCCTTGAGACTTCACGCATCGGATGACCACGAGACGTTTCCGGGGCCTCTTCCCCGGGGCGGCGCGACAGGGCGGGCTTGCCCGCGGAGGCCGCAGGCGCTCGCCCGCGGGAGGGTCTGGGAGGGCTGCGCACTCCCAGGAACAACCTCGTGTTCATCCCGTTGGGGTGCGGCGTCGCCGCGTGGACGACTAACGTGAAAATAGGCCCCAGGAGTGTGGGGAAACCGGGTTTCCCCACGCCCCCGCCCCGCAGGGGCATGGGGAAACCGGGTTTCCCCATGCCCCCACCCGGTGGGAGGGTTTGGGAGGGCGTAGCCCTCCCAGGA
>DAOTYR010000623.1:0-4893 GCA_034434655.1 Chloroflexaceae bacterium | reverse complement strand
CCTCGCTTTGATCACGTTTCCACAGAACACTAACGGAGCAATGCCCGCTTCTCGCAGACATTCGCCGCGCCAACGGGCTGGTACGCCGTGTTGCTTACTATACCATACTGGAGAGGGGAAATGCAGAGACCTCACGGGTGATGGTCTTTGAGCAATGCATCCGGTATGCCGGGCTGGCCGTGGGGCTGATGGTCTTTGAAAAATTCATCCGCTATGCCGGGCTAGCCGTGGGGCTGAAGCCCTCGGCTAGGGGATGCGAAGGCCGCCTGCGCGGCCTATACCGGATGATGTATTCAAAGACCATAGGAGCAGCTATGCCGACCATTGCCGTGTTTCACGTGTCCGCCGGCATCGGGCACACCAGCGCCGCCCGGTCCATCGGCGCCGCCCTGGGCCTCCACCCCGGCGTGACCGTCGTGGTCGAGGACGTCTTCGATCACGTCAACGACATGGCCCGCAAGGTCATTACTTCGGCCTACAACGAACTCTCCACCCGCCTTCAGCCCCTGTATACCATGGTTCACTCGCGGCTGCACTTCGAGGACACTGAGGATGCCCTGCGCGCCAATGCGGTGCTCAAGACCATGGGCCAGCCCTTTTTGAAACGCTTCGAGCGGCGAGTCGAGGCCCTCCGGCCCGATGCGATCATCTGCACCATGCAGTGGCCCCTCCACGTGCTGCAAGACTACGGCGAGCGCGCCGGCGTCCCTGAATACGCCGTAATCACCGATTTCTCGGTCCAGAGTAGCTGGCTGCGCGAGGGAGTGGCGGCCTACTTCGTGGCCAGCGAACTGACCCGCGACGTCCTGCTGGCCCGCGGCATCGAACCCGAACGGATCCACGTCACCGGCATTCCGGTGAAGCTGGAACTGGCAGAGCCCAAGGATCCCCGGGAGATGCGCCGGCGCCACGACCTGCCCCTCGAGCCGCCGCTGATCACCGTCATCGGCAGCGGTGTCGCCCCGGAGCGGGTGCGCCACATGGTCGCCGAACTGCTCAAGGGCGATCAACCGGCGACGGTGGTCAGCGTGGCCGGGCGCAACCACTACCTCGACCAGGCCCTCAGCGACCTGGCGCCCGGCCCGCTGGTGGGCCTCCGCAAGCTCGGATTCATTGACTATCTGGACGATCTCGTCGCCGCCAGCGACCTGGTGATCTCCAAGCCCGGCGGCCTGATCACCAGTGAAGTGCTGGCCCGGGGCACGCCGATGATCGTGATCGATCCCATTCCCGGACAGGAGGAGTGGAACGCCGACGTGGTGTCCGGCTCGGGGGCGGGCATCCAGATCCGCGTGCCGGAACTGGCCCCGCGCGCGGTGCGGACCTTGCTGGCGCGCCCCGCCTGGCTGGAGTTGATGCGCGCCCAGGCCCGCGAGATCGGGCGCCCGCGGGCAGCCTACGACATCGCCGCGCGCGTCCTGGCCGACCTGCAAGCCCGGGCTACGTCCCGGCCAGCGGCCGCCGACGGGCAAAGTTGAGCGTGCGGCGCGGGGCGATCGAGGTGCCCAGCACCGTTGCCACCTTCTGGCCGAACACCGCGTAGAACGACGAGACGCGCAGACAGGCCAGATGCGCCGCCGTCACCGACAGGCCGCTGTCGAAGAACTCATCGTCCACCCCATCAATCACGCCCCGCACGCTGAAGCTCAAAAAGTCGTGCGGGTCCCACACGTTCCACCAGTAGCCGAGAAAGCGCCGGTCGGGGAAGGGCGCAGCCTTGCCCTTGCCGTAGATCGGATCGCTGGCCAGAAACAGCTTCATTTCCTCGAACATGCCGATCTGCGAGGAGAGCGAGGCCCAGAAGTCCACGCGGATGTCTTCGTACCCCGGCGTAGCGGGGAGAAAGTGCGTCACCACATCGTAAAAGATCGTCCCCCCCAGGCTGTGGGTAAAGGCGACCAGCGGCTCGCCGCCGCGGGCCAGTTGCTCGGCGCGGGCCCGGCGCAGGGCCTCCAGCACCCGCGCGGGGATGACGCCGGGGTGGGGGGCCCGGCCCCGGTGGGCGAAGTAGTACAGGGCGTCGCCCATGAACATCGCGCTCAGGCGGGCCTGGGGCCGGCCCAGCATGGCCAGGACGCGCCCGGTGTAGTAGCCCAGGGTGGCCGAGAAGCGTAGCATCACCTCGCGGGCGATGTGGCGCTTGCGCCCGACCACCAGCAACTTCTGCAACGGGTGGTCGCGCCAGAACAACGGCGGGGGCGTTGGCGGCATACTCTCCCCCTCCCAGCGCAACTCGGCCCCGATGTCGCCCCAGTAGGCGGTGATGATTGCCACCCGCTCCGGGTCGGGCGCGATCGCCGGGGCGACGTAGTGCCGCAGATGCGAGCGCACGTGCTCGTGGTCAACGTGGTACTTCTGGTAGTATTCGCGGGTTCCCGCCCCATGCACGAACACGATCGGCATAGCTCACTCCATCGGCACGCCGTTCCGCGCAATCACTTCGGCGTACCACTGCGCCGAAGCCTTGGGACGGCGCGTCTGGGTCGTGTAATCTACGCGGATCAGACCAAAGCGTGGGCCGTAGCCCTCCTCCCACTCGAAATTGTCGAGCAGGGACCAGACGAAGTAGCCCCGCAGGTCAATCCCGGCGGCGATGGCCCGATGCGCCTCGACGAGGTGCGCCCGCAGGTAGGCGATCCGCTCCTGGTCATCAATCGCGCCATCGGGGCCGGGCCGGTCGGCGAAGGCCGCGCCGTTCTCGGTGAGATAGAGTGGCAATGCGGTGTACTCGCGGGCCAGGGCCAGGGCCTCACCGATGCACGCCGGGTAGATCTCCCAGCCCAGGGCCGTCTTCGGCCCTGGCCCCGGAACCTGCCGCGCGCCCATCAGCGGATTGCTCGCCGCCGCCAGCACCCGCACGTACACATTGATCCCCAGAAAGTCCGCCGGTTCGGCGATGATCGCCATGTCGCCGGGCGCGGCGGGGAGGGGCACGCAGCGCCGGCGGAAGAAGCGCAGCGCCAGCTCGGGGTAGCGCCCCCGAAACAGCGGCTCCAGAAACAGGCGGTTGGTGAGAGTGTCGAGGAGTTGCGCGGCGCGAACGTCGCGCGGGCGGGGCGAGGCCGGGTGGCAGGGACGCAGGTTGAGCACCATGCCGATGCCCCGCGCGCCCCCATCGTCTGCGGTCGGGCCGACGATCTGCCGGAAGGCCCGCACGGCCAGGCCATGGGCCAGGAGCAGGTGGTGGGCCACGGCGAGGGTCTGCCGGGGCCGCCCGACCCCCGGGGCCTTGGTGCGCCCGGCATAACCGGCGTAGGTGATCAGCATCGGCTCGTTGATCGTGGCCCAGAGGGGAACCTCATCGCCGAGCCGGTCGAAGAGCAACGCCGCGTACTCGGCGAAGCGCAGGGCCGTATCGCGCGCGGCCCATCCGCCCCGTTCCTGCAGGGCCTGCGGCAGATCCCAGTGGTAGAGGGTGATCATCGGCACGATGCCGCGCTCGCGCAGGGCCGCCACCAGTCGCCGGTAGAAGTCGAGCCCCTTCTGGTTGAGCGGCGCCCCGCCGCCGGGGAAGATCCGCGGCCAGGCCACGCTGAAGCGGTACGCGCCCAGCCCCAGACGCGCCATCAGCGCCACGTCTTCGGGCCAGCGCCGGTAATGGTCGCAGGCCGGCTCGCCTGTGCCGCCGCCAGCCACCCGCCCCGGCTTCTGGCAGAAGCGATCCCAGATACTCTCTCCCCGCCCGTCGGCGCGAGTGTGGCCCTCGATCTGGAAGGCCGACGTTGCCGCTCCCCAGAGAAAACCCGGCGGGAAGGCCAGTACTTCGGCTGGCGCGGGCGCGACGCCCGGCGTGGATGGGAGACCTGAGAGCAGCGACATACTCATATTGTAGCAGAAGGCCCAGGCTCTCGCTGCGCCGGCGCTCCGGCTCATATCCGTCTAAACGTCGCTGGAGCAGGGGGATGGGGAAACCGGGTTTCCCCATCCCCCGCCAGCCGGTGGTAAATCCGGCGCTGCCCTTTTACGGGCAGAAGCGTGGGCGGTCCGGTTTCTCCTGACCCCTCCCTTCCGGCACGGATGGCGTTTATCGCGCATTGCCCGCCGTGACAGCCTGGCGCGTGGCATTGGCCCGATACCGGTCCACCTCGCCGTGCATGTACAGGTTCTCCGCGACGATCAATTTCGCGCCCGTCGCCGCAACTCCTGTCAAAATTGCAGTCTGCAGCGGCTCAGATTTCATTGTCCATTCATCTGACAGGAGTTACGCGGTCGCCTGCCGGCGGGGAGGAGTGGAGGGCCGCAGGCCCTCCACCAACCGGTTGTTGCCCGCCCGCGGCGGGAGGGCTAAGGGGGTTGCGCCAGGCCGCCTGGCCGCCGCGGGCGGGAACAGGGGTATGCGTGGAAGCGAAGCCTCCCCGCACCCCTCCACCGCGTACGTCCTGTCATCTGATTCGTGCCTGGCAAGCCGGGAGCGTCACCCGTCGGATGCTACCAAAGCGTCATAGAGACGCCGCAAGCGCGTGAGCGCTGATGGTCTTTGAATACATCATCCGCTCTCGCCCGCGCAGGCGGGCTTCGCATTCCGTAGCCGAGGGGTTTAGCCCCACGGCCAGCCCGGCATACCGGATGAATTTCTCAAAGACCATGAGCGCTTCCTGTTGCATGGAGCGGCAATCTACAATCCGCAATCTAAAATGGTAGCGTCCCTGAGTTTACGATCTTGTCAGTTTTTCGTAAGGGTATTCAGATCCGCGCTCCCTTTTGCTACAATTCGTACAATTCTCGAAAAGCGCGCGCCTCAGTGTCGCGGGAAAGTGGTATTGGGCGAGATAGAGCCATCCTACGCGGGTTGTGAACCTGAGGTGAACATACGCCCTCGGCGAGGGAGGTGGGGAAACCGGGTTTCCCCACGCCCCCGCCCCGCAGGGGCATGGGGAAACCCGGTTTCCCCAT
>DAOTYR010000622.1:0-5210 GCA_034434655.1 Chloroflexaceae bacterium | reverse complement strand
GGGCGCAGCCCTCCCAGGAACAACCGTATGTTCATCGGGCAGGGACTGGCCCTCACGCAGGGGGATGGGGAAACCCGGTTTCCCCATCCCCTCACCGGGTGGGAGGGCAAAGCCTTCCCAAAAACAACCTTATGCTCATTGTGGTGGTGTGCGGCGGAGCCGTATGGACGGCTCATATGGTGGGCCGTGAGGCGCGTGCGCCTCATCGGGCCGCTAACGCGGCCTACAGGAGCCTGATTCCATGAACCATCAGCAGATGCCGGCGCCGGCGCGACCGGAATGGCAGCGCCTCATTCTACGCTGGCTCATCAGTTCCCTGGCCATTTTCGTCGCCATCTGGATCGTGCCGGGGATCCACTTCAGCGGCCCTGGCTGGCACATCGGGGTGATCGCCCTGCTCTTCGGGCTGCTCAACGCGCTGCTGCGCCCGCTGCTCTATCTCCTGACCTGCCCGCTGGTGATCCTCACCCTGGGCCTCTTCGGGCTGGTCATCAACGCGATCCTGCTGGGCCTCACCTCGACCCTGGCCGACCAGCTCAACATCGCCTTCCACATCGACAGCTTCTGGGACGCCTTCTGGGGCGGTCTGGTCATCTCCTTCGTCACCACTGTGCTCAGCCTGCTCTCGGGTGACACCAACGTGCGCGTGGTCACCATCCGGCGGGAGAGCAACGACCTGTAGCGGGACCATGGCGCAGGGCCGGGCAGGGTCGAACGCAAGCGCGCCCCTGCCCGGCCCTCTCGTTGGCCTCAGACCGCCGCAGTCGCGGT
Source organism: Chloroflexaceae bacterium (assembly GCA_034434655.1). Lineage (GTDB taxonomy): Bacteria > Chloroflexota > Chloroflexia > Chloroflexales > Chloroflexaceae > JACAEO01. Next base: position 4,439 of record DAOTYR010000622.1, on the reverse strand, counting down.
GGTTCCGGCGGCCTGTTTCGCCTTCTCTTCTTCGACCAGCTGGCGCCGCAGCACCTTGCCGACCATCGTCTTGGGCAATTCGGTGCGGAACTCCACCTCACGCGGCACCTTATAGGGCGCCAGGTGCAGCTTGCAGAACTCCTTGATCTCCTCGACAGTGGGATTCTCGCCCGGCTTGGGCACGACGTAGGCTTTCACCGTATCATCGCCGCGGGCCGGGTTGGGAATGCCCGCCACCACCGCCTCGAGCACCTTGGGGTGCATGAACAGCACCTCTTCCACGTCGCGGGGCAGCACCTTCAAGCCTGAGACATTGATCATATCCTTCTTGCGGTCGACAACGAAGAAGTAGCCCTCGGGATCGACCTTGCAAATATCGCCGGTATGCAGCCAGCCCTCGGCGTCGATGGTCGCCGCCGTCTCATCGGGGCGGTTCCAGTACCCCTTCATCACCTGGGGGCCGCGCACGCACAGCTCACCCTGGGTTTCGCCGTCGAAGGGCAGGGGTTCGCCGGTCTCGAGATCGATGATCTTGGCCTCGGTATCGGGCAGAGGCACGCCGATGCTCCCCGACTTGCGCTTGCCGAAGACGGGGTTGCAGTGGGTCACCGGGCTGGCCTCGGTCATCCCGAAGCCCTCGACCAGGCGCCCACCGGTAATCTGGCCGAAGCGCTCCTGGATTTCCATGGGCAGCGGCGCGGAGCCGGAGATACAGGCTTTGATGCTATGCAAATCGTATTTAGCGACATCCTTGTGATTGACAATGCCAATGTACATGGCCGGCACGCCGGGGTAGAGCGTCGCCCGTTCCTTCTGCATCACGGTCATGACATTGTCGATCGGGCGCGGGTTGGGCACAATGATGATCTCCGACCCCAGATAGATCGAGTAGAGCATGGCCACGGTCATGCCATAGACGTGGAAAAAGGGAATGGCCGCCATCATCTTCTCGCCGCCGGGGCGCCCGCTAGGCAGCCAGGCATTGACCTGGAGCACATTGGCGATCAGATTGCGGTGGGTGAGCATGGCCGCCTTGGGCACGCCGGTGGTGCCGCCGGTGTACTGGAAGAGGGCGGTATCGCCGGGATCCACCGTGACCCTGGGCGGGGTGGGGCCGTACTTCTCCAGGAGGTGCTGAAAGAAGAACGTATCCTGCTCGGGCAGCACCTCGACCCACTCAGGGGTGCGCTTTTGCGCACTGCGAACCAGGAAGTTGGAAGGAAAGCCCAGGGTGTCGAAAATATAGGCCACAATGACGCGCTTCACCGGCGTCTCGCCGCGCACCTCGCGCAAGCGCGGCCAGAACAGGTTGAGCAGAATGATCGTCTCGGCGCCGGCATCGCTGAGTTGGAACTGCAACTCGCGGCTGGTGTAGGTGGGGTTGACATTGACCACAATCGCGCCGATGCGCATGGCGGCGAAGAAGGCAATAATGTACTGGGGCGAGTTGGGCAGCATAATCGCCACCCGTTCGCCTTTGCGCACCCCGAGCTGGTAGAGGGCCGTCGCCATGCGATCGACCAGTTCATTCAGTTGCTTGTAGGTCAACCGCCCGCCAACCGTATAACGACCGCCGAGCATATACTTGAGCACAAAGTTGGTGGCGATCTTGTCGGGATAGGTGCGCGCCGCGGTGAGCAGCATTTCGCTGAGGGTCTGGTTCGGATAGGTGAGCGTCGGGGGAACGTCCTTCTCGTAGGACGAAAGCCAGGGCTTGTCCATCAGGCACCTCCTCGTGCTAGCATGCGCTTATGAAATGGGGAAATGCGCCTGTGCGCGGCAGGCTCTGGCGCCAGGCGACGGCAGGCGCCATTTCCCCCCACGGCTATACATCGTCGCGAAGCCATCCCCGCTCACGGGCGATGAACTTGATCGTGGCATCATCCGGCGGGTAGAGCCCTGCTGCCTGGTAGGCATAGGCCAGCAACGCTGCGCCGCCGATCAAACCGAAGATCAGCCCGAGCACAAACGTCAGGGCGCCAACTACCTGCTTCATAGGTCCTCCAGGGTTCCTGGTGCTAGGAGTGCACAGCACTCGTATTGTACCATATCCCGGTTCGCTGTGACGCGCTGTATCACGTTCCGTGCTATTTCAGGTATAATTGTCATATACAAAACGTACGCGGTCGCCTCCCGGCGGGGAGGGATGGAGGGCCTGCCGCTCTCCTCAAACCGGTTGTTGCCCGCCCGCGACGGGGGCGCTGTGGGCAGTTCGCCAGGCTGCCTGGCCGCCGCGGGCCGGAAAAAAGGGATATGCGGGGAGGCATTGCCTCCCCGCACCCCTCCACCGCGTATGTCTTGTCATATACAGGACCTACGCGATGGAGGGGTACGGGGGGCCGCAGGCCCTCCTGTCATGTGCAGGGGTCAGGCATGGGTTCAGCAGGGCTATGCGGTACGCTCCCGTCGCGTGCCGCATAGCCCCCTTCCTCGCCATCCCCCGCTGGGGGAGGGAACCCGGCTCCTCCTGCGCGGGCGAACGCGGAGGAATTGCTCAAAGACCATTCATGGACACCGAGACCGCTCCTTGCAGGGGCGGCACGGAGGAGCGCGACCCTCCAAATGCGACCGCGGGCCTCCGCCGGGATGGGGTCGCGTTGAAGCGCCGGATGCTCGTCTGGACAGTTGGTACAACGCACAGAAGGTGGGAAGATCAGACCATGGCCAGTATGACCATGACGCGGGGAAAGTTCGAGGGGATTCAGGCCTGTGCCGACGAGCGTGGCGTGATTGCCGCCGCGGCGATGGATCAACGCGGTTCGCTGAAAAACGCGATCGCCAGGGTCCACGACCGGCAGGTTGACGATGGCGCGTTGACGGAATTCAAGATCGCAGTCACCCGCATTCTGTCGCGCTACTCCAGCGCCATTCTGATGGATCCGGAGTACGGGCTGCCGGCGCTTGCGCAGCGCGCCCCCGCTACGGGTGTGCTGCTCGCCTACGAGAAGAGCGGCTACGATATCAACGCCCGTGGCCGGCTGCCGGCGCTGCTCGATCTGTGGAACGTGCGCCGCTTGAAGGAAGCCGGGGCGAACGCGATCAAGCTCCTGCTCTACTACAATCCCTTCGACGATCCGCGGATCACCGAGTTCAAGCACGTGTTCGTCGAGCGAGTGGGGGCCGAGTGCGCCGCGCACGATATCGCCCTGTTTCTCGAACCGATCGCCTACGACGACCGCATGGACATCCGCTCGCTGGAGTTTGCCCGCGTCAAGCCGCGCTACGTCAGCGCGGCGATGGAGGAGTTCTCGAAGCCCGAGTACCGGGTTGACGTGCTGATGGTCGAAGTGCCGGTGCTGGCGCAGTATGTGGAGGGCATGCGCGCCTTCCGCGGCGAAAAAGCCTACACCCGCGAGGAAGCCAGGGAGTTGTTTCGCCAGGCCGCCAGTGTGGCCCGCAGGCCCTTCATCTACCTCAGCGCCGGTATGAGCATAGATGTGTTGACCGAAACCCTCGAACTGGCGGGCGAAGCGGATGTGCCGTTCTCCGGCCTGCTCTGCGGCCGCGCCACCTGGCAGGACAGCCTGCCCGTCTACGGGCAACAGGGCCTGGCGGCCCTCGAAGCCTGGCTCGAGGACCGCGGCGCGCGTCATCTGCGGACCCTCAACCAGGTCGTCGCCCGGGGCGCCAGCCCCTGGTGGGCCATCTATGGGGGCCTGGAACAGATTGTGGTGGTGTAGGGATTGCGGATTGGAGATGTTAGAGTACCGTATATCGGGGCCGTTCACATGTCTCCCGGGAGCGCGGGCAGCTTGCCCCCGTAGACGCGACGAGGGCATCCCGCCCGCGCTCCCGGGCGCGTGGGTTGCCCCGGCCCCCTATGCGGCTCGTGCCGCACACCGACGGGATGAACATACTTCCTGGGAGGGCGCAGCCCTCCCAGACCCTCCCACCGGGTGGGGGATGGGGAAACCGGGTTTCCCCACACCCCTGGGGCCTATGTTCACGTGAGACGGTCATGCGCATGGCGCACAACGCCCGATGAACATCGCCTGGGAGCGCGGGCGGCCCGCCCTCGTCGCGTCTCCGTGGGCAAGGTGACTGCCCCCCTCCCCAGCCCTCCCCCCGCTGGGGGGAGGGAGTCCGGCTCCTGCCCCCAGCCGGGGGAGGCTGGGAGGGGGGCTGAACCATGCGAACGATGGTCACCTCAGCCGTCCATGCGGCTATGCCGCACAACGCCGCGATGAAAATAAGGTTGTTCTTGGGAGGGCTGCGCCCTCCCAGACCCTCCCGCGGGTGGGGGAATGGGGAAACCCGGTTTCCCCATTCCCCTGCGGGGCGGGGGCGTGGGGAAACCCGGTTTCCCCACACCCCTCGCCGAGGGCGTATGTTCACCGCAGGCCCCATGCGCAGGGCGCACACCGCCCGATGCAAACGGCCCGGGAGCACGGGCGTCCCGCCCGCGCCACGGCGCCGCGGGCACGGTGACTGCCCCCCTC
>DAOTYR010000621.1:0-3256 GCA_034434655.1 Chloroflexaceae bacterium | reverse complement strand
GCTAAAATGGTAGCAACCGGTTAGTGGAGGGCTGCATGGTCTTTGAGAAATTAATCCGCTCTAGCCCGCGCAGGCGGGCTTCGCATCCCATAGCCGAGGGCTTTAGCCCCACGGCCAGTTCGACGTACCGGATTAATTTCTCAATAACCATCAAGCCCTCCACCCCTCCCCGCCGGGAGGCCACTGCGTAAGTCCTGTTATTGAGGGACCGTGGAGCGGCACTCGACCTGGAACGCCCGGCCCTGTGCCATCCCCAGGAGACACATCACCCGGAGGCGCCATGCGCATCTTCATCACCGGCATCACCGGACCGGTTGGCAGCTTCCTCGCCGATTATCTGCTGACCATCCCCGGCCTCGAGATCCACGCCTTGAAGCGCTGGCGCAGCGATCCACGCCCGATCGCCCACCTGCTCGGGCGCATCGTCATCCACGAAGGCGATATTGAGGATCCCTTCTCGCTCGCGCGGGCGGTTGCCGCCGCCGCGCCGGAGCGGATCTTCCACCTCGCCGCTCAGAGTTACCCTAGCGCCTCCTGGGACGCGCCGATCCATACGCTGCGGGTCAATATCGAAGGCACGCTCAACCTGCTTGAAGCCGCTCGCCGCCACGCCCCCCACGCCCGTATCCACATCGCCGGCACCAGCGCCCAGTACGGTGTGGTGCGGCCCGAGGCGACGCCCATTGGCGAGGAGCATCCCCTGCGCCCCGCCAGCCCGTACGGCGTGAGCAAGGTTGCCGCCGAACTGGCCGGCCTCCAGTACCACGATACCTACGGCCTGCACGTGATCGTGACCCGCTCGTTCAACCACGTCGGTCCGCGCCAGGGCGACCGTTGTTCGATCCAGACCTTCTGCCAGCAGATGGCCGCCGCCGAACTCGGCCTGCAGGAACCGGTGATCTACGTCGGCAATCTCGCCCCGCGCCGGGATTTCACCCATACCCGTGATGTCGCCCGTGCTCTGTGGCTGCTGCTCGAACGCGGCGTCCCCGGCGAGGTCTACAACCTCTGCTCCGGGCGCGCCACGCGCATCGGCGATATCGTGCAACTGGTGGTGCAGCGGGGCCGTGTGCCGGTAGAGGTGCGGGTCGATCCCGCGCGCCTCCGTCCCAGCGATGAGCCGGTGCTGGTGGGCGATAACACCAAACTGCGCGCCGCTACCGGTTGGGAGCCGACGATCGATGTCCCGGCGATCGTCGAGGAGTTGCTTGACTACTGGCGGGCGCGCCTGCGCGCCGAGCGTTGAACCGTGGGCACCCTGTTTCTGGTCGCCACGCCGATCGGCAATCTGGAGGACATCACCCTGCGCGCCCTGCGCGTGCTCCGCGAGGCGCGCCTGATCGCCGCCGAGGATACGCGCCATACGCGCCGTCTGCTTGACCACTACGCCATCACCACCCCCTGCATCTCCTACCACGAGCACAACAAACTCGTCCGGCTCGACACCATCCTGGCGACCCTGGCCCTGGGCGACGTGGCCCTCGTCTCCGACGCCGGCACACCCGCCATCTCCGATCCCGGGGTCGAGCTGGTCCGGGCCTGTATCGCGGCAGACTTCCCCGTGTCGCCCGTGCCCGGCCCCTCGGCGCTCCTGGCCGCGCTGGTGGCTTCGGGTCTGCCCACCGACCGTTTCGCCTACGTCGGCTTTTTACCCCGCCGGGGCGCGGAGCGCCGGCAACTCCTCGCCGAGATGGCCAGCCTGACGCTCACCCTCGTCTGCTTCGAGGCCCCCCATCGCCTGCTCGAGACCCTGCAAGACATCCTGGCCGTCCTCGGCGACCGGCGCATCGTCGTCGCGAATGATCTGACCAAGCGCTTCGAGGAGTTCCGCCGTGGCAGCGTTACCGACATGGTGGCCCACTTCAGCCTCCAGCGCCCGCGTGGCGAGTACACCCTGGTGATCGAGGGGCTTGCTGCCGGCAGTGAGCGCAAACGCGATCGCTATCGCCTGCAGGTGCATCCCCAGACGCAAGCGCCACCGAGTGAAGCCGAGATTGCCCGGCGCCTGCGCCAGTTGCGCGACCAGGGGTATGCCGGCAGCGCCGCGGCCCGCGCCGTGGCCCGCGAACTGGGCCTGCAGAAGAGTGTAGTTTACCAGGTGTGGTTGAGTCTGGGAGAAGGCGAGTAGCAAGGTAAGTGTTCACATTTCTCCCGGGAGCGCGGGCATCTTGCCCGCGGAGATGCGACGCGGGCGGGACGCCCGCGCTCCCAGGCGCGTGGGTTATCCCAGGTGTGAACAGTTACGTAGCGAGGGCAAAGCCCTGCTGCCCCGACGCAAAGACCCGGCCCCCGGTGGCGCCGGGGGCCGGGTCACTGTCTTCCGGTTTGATCGGAGCACGTGCGTAGCAACGTACTGGTATCGTGGGCGTGTAGTGCGGCTGAACCTCTGCTGCGACGTTGTGCCGGGACGGGGCTGCGATGTCGTGCTGGAACGGTGCTGTGACGTTGTGCTGCGACGGTGCTGCGACGTTGGGCTGGGACGGGGCTGTGACGCAAGACAGAGACTCAGTCCGACCAGCCGGAAAAACAGCGATGAGCGATCGGGTTGGGATGTTTGCCAGTATGCTCGCTCACGATGCCAGGATAGCATGGACGATGTGCAGCGCCAATGACGCATGAGTCGGGCCAGAGGCGCGCCAGAGGTACTGGTGGCATCCCCCCCTGTGGTACCAGTTGAGGCAAGGCATGGCCCTCGGAGAGGGATCTGGGCAGACCCGGTTTCCCCGCGCTCATAGTAGACGGTCATGCGCATAGCGCACACCGCGCGCTGCAAACGGGGGGATGGGGGAACCCGGTTCCCCCATGTTCACCTCAGCCGTCCATGCGATTCGCGCACACCGCCCGATGAACATCGCCTGGGAGCGCGGGCGTCCCGCCCGCGTCGCGGCTCCGCGGGCAAGGTGACGGCCCCCCTCCCCAGCCCTCCCCCCGCTGGGGGGAGGGAGTCCGGCTCCTCCCCCCCGCGGGGGGAGGTTAGGAGGGGGGTTCAGCGCCGCATGCGCGTAGGTGAGCATCCCATGTTCACGTTAGCCGTCCATGCGGCTGCGCCGCACACCGACGGGATGAACATACTTCTTGGGAGGGCTACGCCCTCCCAGACCCTCCCGCGGGTGGGGGCATGGGGAAACCCGGTTTCCCCATGCCCCTGCGGGGCGGGGGGGTGGGGAAACCCGGTTTCCCCACCCCCCTCGCCGAGGGCGTATGTTCACCTCAGCCGCCTATGCTGCCGGGCGGCACACCGCCCGATGCACACGGG
>DAOTYR010000620.1:0-10490 GCA_034434655.1 Chloroflexaceae bacterium | reverse complement strand
TCCATCAACGTGTCAATCACGACAAAAGCGGTTATAATCCACGTGGCGTCCATCGGCTCCTCCTGGCGATGATGTTGGTTCAGCAACCGCGATCATGCCTGAGGTGTCGATGGTCGTCAACTAGCAATCAAGGTAATTATGTTTGAAGGAGCGCAAGCCATCGACCGTTATCGCATCTTATCATGAACCATGGCGCTGGCGCAAGTGAAACACGGTGTAGAACCCATCGTCATACACGCGCTCCAGTTCAGGCATGGCGGCAACCGTCCGCTGCCAATCGGCCCAGATCGCGGTCAGGGCGGGCGCATGCACGATCAGGTACTCGGTCTCGAGGCGCTGCAGCGCCCGCAAGGCCTGGGGCGCGGGAAACTCGCGAAGGGCGTGCACGTGTTCGGCATACAGCGGCGGGTTGAAGGTGCCGTACCACATATTGCTCGGCTTGCGATAGAAGAGCGAGTAGAAGAGGCTGCTCCCGCTGGGCAAGGGATAATCAGGCGTGCCGATGGGCAGTTCGATCACTGCGCCCCGCCCCTGCTGCGCGCGCAACCACAGATCGACCGTGCGCGGTTCAGCCGTGGTAAAGGGTGACACCGCCGCCAGTTCAACTATTAGAAGCAACGCGGCCGTGAGGGTCGCTGCGCGGTAGAGTCGGCGCCGCGGGGCCAGTATGCTCAGGCCCAGACCGGTGAGCAGGGCCGCGGCGAGCACGATGTAGAGCGCCACACGGTTCCAGATCCTGATGCCGTTCAGGATCGGCACGTGCTCGTAGATGAACAGCGCAGGCAGCGGCAGCGTCGCCCCGCCGGGCAGCCGCAACTCGGGGCCAAGGGTGAGCACAAAGGTGATCGCGCTGAGCGCGACGAGCGTAAGCGCCAGCCGTTGACGGCGCAGCGCCCAGATGCTGATCAGCATCAGCAGGATGACGCTGTAGCCGAGAAAGACCACGTGCTCCCCCCCGTCGTAGCGTTGGAACTGCCCCGCCCAGCCGCCCCAGACGGGGTGGTAAGGATTGGGGAGCAGGAAATCGCCGGGGCGTGCCGCGTGCACCCGCAGGTGGACGATACTGTGGGTCATATCTACCCCCTGGGCCCGTATTTCCAGATACGGTTGGGTAAAGGGAGCAAGCAAGGCGAGAAGAACTATCGCGCCGGTCAGGAGCGGGCGCCAGGTCACCTGCGCGAGAGCGGGCAACCTGCGCGGGCCGATAAGTAACACCGCATACCCGACCAGGAACAGCGCGAAGGTGGTTCCGTAGTAGAGCGAGGCCCATGTCGCCAGGGCCAGACCAACGGCGGCCACGAAGGCGTCCCAGTTGCGCTGGCGGGTCAGCAGCCCGTGCAAGCCGTAGAGTGCCAGGGGCAGGTACTGGGTGGGCATGAGCGGCAGGTGACCTGCGCTCATCTGAAAGTAGCGACGCAGGGCAAAGGCAAAGATGATGCCGGACACCCAGGCGGCCAGGGGCCGGGCGCCCAGGCGTCTGGCCAGCAGGTAGGTGCAGAAGCCCGAGAGCGCATAGGAGACCAGGTTCAGGCTGTTGAAACTCACTATTGGCCCGAACATCCGCGTGATCGGCAGGCCCAGCAGCGTGTTGGCCGGTGTGATTTCGCTCAGGGCTAGTTCAAGGCCCTCGGGGTACATCAACTCAGGGAGAAAGGTGGGTGACTGATGCCGATCAACCAGGTAGGCGCTGAAGATCTGTAATTTCCACAGGTACTCGAAGGCGTCGCCTGGATGGCCGGGAATATGGGTATGGAAACGCAGGAGCAGGGGCAGGTGCATCAACGCGGTCAAAGCCACGAAGCCTGCGAGGGCCGCCCGGTGCGCCCGCCACCAGTCGCGCCAGGGGAGCGGCCCATCGGCGGGCTGCGGGCGCGCCAGCGCCGCTGCGAGGGCGGCCAGCCCCGCCAGGCCGGCGCTGAGCAGCACGGCAGTAATGCGGTAGCTGAAACGCGGATCGCTGTGGCGCATCGCCAACTGGATCGCCACAAACAGGAACACGGCAATCAGACCAGCCAGCAGCGGTATCCCGGCCCGCTGGAGCAGCAGCATCAGCAGCATCGCTGCGCTGGCGATCACCAGCGCCTGCAGGGGCGCCAGCCATCGCGGCGCTTCGAGGCTCTCCCAGGTCACTTCGAAGACCGCCAGGCCCAGCCTGCCGCGCCGATCCGCCGGCCCCGCGACAGGGTTGGGGGCAAAGGTGGGGCTGGCAAGGGTCAACTGGTTGTTGCGCCAGCGGATCTGATCGGTGGCGACCAGCAGCCGATAGCGCCGCGGTACGCTATCTTGCTCCACCCGCGCCAGCGCCGTCTCGTTCAGAACGATGGTGACCGGCACGGTGTCCGGCCCCCGAGGTCGTGGCGCGCTCAGGGTCACGGCCAGCAGATGCGGCCCCGATCCCCGCGCGTCCAGGGCGATCGTTCCCTGCCCGTCGGTCCAGCGAAAGCCGCGGCCTTCATCGCTGGTTTCAGCCGAAAAGAACCCGCTCAGGCGCAACGATGACATGCCTCCCAGCCGGAGGATCTCACGGCTGGCCAGCGGCGATGCGCTCAGGTACCAACCGCAGCATGCCGCAACCACCAGCAGCACCGCCAGAGGCGCTGCCAGCAAGCGTCGCCAGGAGGTAATATCCTGCCGGACGGCGGTTCGGTGTGTTACTGGTTGCGTGGTCATAGCAGGTTTTCCTGGGAGGGCTGCGCTCTCTCAGACCCTCCCCCGGCGGGATGAGAGCGCTTTCTCCTGGGAGCGCGCGGCCCTCCCGGACCGTCCCGGGGAGGGCCTGTGCTCGCCTCCGGCTACGTATCTCCGTGCCCCTCCAGACGCTCACGCAACCGTTCGACCTCGGCGCGCAGGAGGCGTTGTTCGCGCAGGCTGGCGTCCAGCACGGGCAGCAGGGTCTCCAGCAGGTCGCGGTTGAAGCGCTCCTGGCTGGCGATCACGGGGTCGAGGTATGGCTCCTTCAGATGCGCGGTGAGCTGGCGGCGCACCCAGGCGATGAGCGGCCCGACGATGGGCGCACGTGAGCGCACCTGGTAGTCGGGGCGCGCCACGCGGGCCACGTGGTGCAGCGCCTCCTGGCGCACGGCAATGAACGAGGCAGGCCACTCTCCCAGGGCCCGCTCGACGAGGGTGAGCAATTCGTCAGTGAAACGCTGGCGGGTAAAGGCAAGCGCGCGGGCCACACCGCGCTGGGCCAGGCGCGCGTATAGCCTGCGGGGACGGCTCAAGCGCGCCAGCGCCTCCTCGATGCGCGGCAGAAGCACGCTCCAGCTATACTCGGCGCGCACGTAGGCCCGTCCGCGCGCGCCCAGCGCGGCGCGATATTCCGCGTCGGACAGCAGCGTGTCCAGGGCGGCGCTAAACTCGGGGTAGGCCGCTACCGCATAGCCGCCGCCGCTGCGCTCGACGTGCTCGCGCGTGACCGGGCAGTTGGCGTGGACAATGGCCGGGCAGCCCTGGAGCCAGGCTTCCATCAGCACGATCGAGAAACTCTCGTTCAACGAAAGCTGGCAGAGGGCCGTGGCGGCCGCGTAAGCATCGTGGAGCGTGCTATCATCGAGGTGGCCCACGCTCACCACATCAGGGCGTTCCGGCAGTGCCACACTGCCTGTACCGGTCAGCACCAGGGCGAGAGAACCGGGGCGTTCAGCCTTGTAGGCGGCGAACCATTCCAGCAGAAGGGGCACATTTTTGGCCGGCTCCAGTCGCCCGCTATAGAGGATAAACGGCCCGGTGAGGCCCGTTCGAGCGCGAAAGCGCGTGGCGTCGCCCGCGGGTGGGTCATCGGCGAAACCAAAACCAAGGCAGGCGCGATAGGGGTTAGCCACTCCCAGACCCTGCGAAGCCAGGTCGCTCTCGGCAGCGGTGTTGAAGAGCAGCGCGGCGCTGCGTTCCAGCAACTCGCGAAAAATCGACAGGTGGGCCACCGGCTCATCGTGCAGGCAGGGCGCCAGCAGCCAGGGGGCGGCACCGTTCAGCGCCGGCCAATAACTGGTGCCAAAGAGGTACGGCGCGGCGATGAAACAGAGATACTCTCCGGCGTGCTCGGCCACGTAGCGTTCCAGGTCGGCGCTGCGCAGGCTATTGGCGATAAAACGCCGCTCTTCGGCATAGCGCAGGCGTTCGCCCCGGTTGGCCTTCTGCAATAAGCGGTGGAAGACATGCGCCTCGACCGGGGTAGCGCTGAAGCGTCGCACCGTCACGCCGTTGAGTTGTTCGACGCCAGGGGGGAGGTGATCGCTCCAGTCGGCCATATCCACGGTGCAGGTGGTCAGAACTTCCACCTGATAGCCACGGGCGGCCAGTTGCTCGGCCCAGCTACGCAGGCCTGTTTCGGCGCCCCCAAGCACCTGAGGGCCGTAGCGCGGGGTCACGATGGCCATTTTACCCCGGCGTAGCGCTGCCATATCCGCCGCGCTGGCAGGGGGAAGCTGGTGCAGAGCCAGAGGATCGTGATGGTCGTCGGGTGGGGGCAGATCGTCGAGCAGGCGACAGACCTGCGCAGCCAGTTCTGTCCAATCGCCGGCAGGGAAGAGCAACCCGGCGCCATCGAGGGTATGCGGCACGGCGGTGCTATCGGCGGCCACTGCCGGTCGCCCGTGGGCCATGGCCTCGACCAGGGGCATGCCGAAGCCCTCGTGGACACTGGCGGTGACGAAGATCGCGCAGGCGCGGTACAACTCCTCCAGCGTCGCGTCGTCGACCTGGCCGGTGAAGCGCACATGTTCGGCGACGCCCAGGGTGGCGGCGCGGGCGCGCACCTCGTCGGCATAGGCGCGGTAGGCGGGCGCCTGGTCATCGCCGACGATCAGCAGCACGGTCGCGGGGTGGCGCTCGAGGATCGCCGGCATCGCCTCCACGAGGTCGCTTACGCGCTTGTTCCGCGCGATGCGCCCCACGTAGAGCAGCACGTGACGCCCGGCCAGGCCGAAACGCTCAACCACCGCCGGGTCGGGCGCCCCGGCGTAGCAACTGTTCTCGACCACGGCATAGGGCATCAGCAGCACGCGGCTGGCGGCGATACACCCGGTGGCGATCAGTTCATCGCAGGTGAAGCGGCTATGACCAATGGCATAATCGGCGTAGCGCACCAGGTTCAGATTGTCGCGCCCGCGCACCACGTCCTGGTAGCCGGGCCACGCCGGCCCCCACAGTTCAGGCGGGGTCACGCCGTGATAGTCGAAGATGACCATGCCGCGGCGCACTTCGCGGATGAGTTCGACCAGGTCGTAGTAGTTGGAATAATTTACAATCACCAGGTCGGCCTGGCGGAAGTGGGCGGCGGCGGGCGAGGCGCTCGCCGGATCGCGCAGGTGTTCGAGACTGACCATGGCCATGCTGCGGCGCAGATCGGCGGGCAGGCGGCCATCAACGAAGCCGGTCAGCACCAGCGTGTGGTAGCCCGCGGAGCGCAGGGCCTCGAGCTGGGCGATAATATGGCCGCCGACCGCGTCGCGAGCAATGACATTACCGTTGAGGATGGCCACGCGGGGCGCAGTGGAGGGGGCGAACGCCACCTCCAGGCGCAGCGGGGCCACGCCGCGCTGGCTGAACCAGGCGACGCCTTCTTCGAGCAGTTCAACCTCCAGCGCGTAGCTGCCAGGTTCGGGTGGGGACTCGACGCGAATTTCGGCGCGCGCCGCCATACCCGGCGGCACCGGCGCGGGGAGCAGGGCGCGGCCCCCGTCGGCCACCACCGGTTCGCCGCGCCGGTTCAGCCAGCGATAACCCAGGCGCACGGGATGCGCCCCGCCGGTCAGCCAGGGGGCGCGCCCGGTGTTCCGCAGGGTCACTTCGACGATCAGCGCCTCGCCGGCGTACAGGCCGGCGGGCAGCGGCGCGTCGAGGTGATAGTCAGCGGCAAGCAACGTGGAGGCAACCGGAGTTGTCATAGGTTGTAGAGTTCGGCGGCGCAGGCGGCGGCGCGCCGGTGGAGCACGCTGGCCAGTTCCCGGCGCAGTGAAAGCAACAGGTCGCGCAGGCGCTCGGCGCTCTCGGGGTGCGGATCCGGCGTCAGATCCAGGCGCGCGGCAACGATGCCCGGCAGCGCGGCAAGGCTCTCACTATAGGCGTAGCGCAAGGCGCGGCCCTCGGGGTTGTGTCCGTGCTCGGCCAGGAACGCGCGCTCTGCGGCGGCGAAGGGGCCTTCCAGATCGGCCAGGGGATAGCTCTTCAGCACGAAGCGCAGCCGCCCGCGGTTGTAGTAGGCACTGCGGGTCAGCGCGTCGCGCAGTGAGAGCGACTCGGCGTGGATCAGCGTCGCGCGTGGCTCGTAGCGCAGCAGGTAACCGGCCCGGCGCAGGCGCCAGCAGAGGTCAATGTCCTCGAAATAGGCCGGCCAGAAGCCCTCATCGAACAGCCCGACCTCGACGAGGGCCGCGGCGCGCAACGCGAGGGCGGCAGCGGTGAGGTATTCCGCCTCGCAGGGCGCATCGTGCTGGCCGGTGTCGGGTTTGTGCCAACCGATGTGGCGCGCCACGGCCCGTGGCCAGTCCAGCCGCACCCCGGCGTGCTGGATGCGCCCATCGGCATAGCGGATCTTGCAGCCCACTGCGGCGATGCGCGGGTTTTCGGCCAGTGGCGCGGTGATCGCCGCGAGCCAGCCAGGATCAACGAGTGTATCCTGATTCAGGAGGACGATGTTCTCAGGGGGCGCATCAAGGCGCAGCAGCGCCTTGATGCCGACGTTCATACCCGCGGCGAAGCCCAGGTTGCGCGGGTTGCGGATCAGGTCGAAGGCGGGAAAGCGCGCCGCCACCTGCGCGGCGGTGCCGTCGGACGAGGCGTTGTCAACCACCAGCACACGCCCCGGGGCCGGGTCGAGCGCAGCCACGGCCTCCAGGCAGCGCATGGCCGACTCGCCGCCGTTCCAGGTCAACACCAGCACGGCGCTGCTCATAGGACCTCCTCGTCCTCGGGGGCGGGAGGAGTCTCACCGCGGAGCAAGGCCCGCACCTGCATCTCAGCCTCTTCCAGGCCCGCCAGTTGCTGGGCAAAGTCGCGCACCTGCTGGCTCAACAGGTGGCGCTCACGCACCGTCCGGCCGTTCAGTTCAAGCAAACCTTCCCGCAGATGCTCCAGGCGAAGATCGAGGCCCTGGGCGGTAAACTCCAACTGTCTTGTTATAAGCTCCAACTGTCTTGCCAGGTGGGCGATGCTCTGCGCCAGGTAGTCGCCGTGCTCGGCGCTGGCGTACAGTGCGCGGATCACCGCGGCGTTCTGTTCCTGTTGCCGCGCGAGCAGGGGGTAGAGCACGGGCCAGACCACCCGCTCCAGCATCCGGCGGCGCAGGGCCGCGAAGCGTCCCGAGGCGGGACCGCTCAGGTTATCGAGGCGCCAGGTGGCATCGAGGGCCTGCAGGGCGGCGTTGCGGGTTGCCAGGGTCAGGGCGCCGCGCTCAACCAGGGTGACGTCGGTGGGTGGCTCGGCCGGTTCGGGTGGCGTGGTCATGGGCTCGGGCATCCTCGTCAGGGCGCGCGGGGGCGGGGCGGCGATCCACTCCAGCAGCGGGCGTATCACGTCCGGCCAGGCAAAACGCGGAGCGAGCGCGCGGGCTTGCGCGGCCTTGCCGGCGCGCAGGACTTCGTCAGACAGCAAGGTTCCCAGAGCCGCGGCCACGGCCGCCGGATCCTCGGAAGGGACGACCAGGCCACAGTCGTGCTCGCGCACCAGGGCGGCGGCGGCATCGCCATCGCTCCACACCACCGGCAGACCTGCCCAGAGGCAATCGAGGAAGCGCGAACGGAGCGCGGCGTACGCGGTTTCGAGGTGCTGGCGGTGCAATGATACCACAACCGTGGCCTCGCACAGGAAGTCGGCCCGTTGGGGGTAGGGGACCCATTCCTCGAAGAAGAATACGTGGCGATCAAGCAGGCCCAGTTCGGCGGCGAGCGCCCGTGCCTGAACTGCGGCCCGCGGATCGGCCGTGGCGCCCGGGTGCCGTCCGGCCAGGAAGACCAGGCGCGCCGTGGGATGCTGCTCCATCACGGCGCGCATCGCCCGCACCAGCGTCAGGGGGTCCATCCAATCCCAGAGGCCGCCGCTCCAGAGGATGAGCGGGTCATCAGGGCCAATGCCGGCTACCACGCCGCGCAGGGCCGGCCGGCTGCGCATGGGCGGTTCGGCGGGCAAGCCGGAGGGCAACACGTCAATCAGGGTCCGCGCGAGCGGATCGCGGTCGGTAAGGGCCGGGGTGACCCGTCCGGCGGCCATCAGCGCCCCCAGGTACAGATCACGCTGGCGCTCGGTGGCGCAGAGCAGCAGGTCGCCGGCGGCCAGTTGCCGCTGGAGCAGGGCCACATCGCGCTGGTGTTGCGCCAGCCGTTCGCTCTCGGGGCGATCGCGCAGCAGTTCCAGGTTCTCCAGCAGCGTGGGGTCGTAGAGGTCGAGGATCAGCCGGGCGGGAACGCCGGCCAGTTCAGGGTGGGCCTCCAGCACGTAGCCATTGGCCAGCACCACTTCGGCCGGGGAGGTGTGGGTGGCCAGCGAGGCGGCCTCACCCCAGCGGTAGACGCCGGTGGCAATGCCCGGATGGCGCAGGTCAATCGGCTGCGGCGCGATCAAGTGTACATCATGGTGCGGGGCCAGGGCGCGGGCCAGTTCCCAGTAGCGGATGCCCGGCCCGGCCATGCGCGCGCCGACGACATCGTGACTGACAAGCAACAGACGCATCGGGTGTTCGCTCCCTGGCTTACACCTGCCGGCGACGGCCGCGCGGTCCGCTCAGCGCCCGTAGCAGACGCAGGACGCGCCCGTTTTCGATCTGCGCGATCAGCCGTTCCAGATGGGCGATATGGGCGTTCTTGCGGGCCAGTTCGGCTTCGAGGCGCGCGGCGTAGGCCGCCAGGTCGGCGGTTGCCTGATCGCGCTGCTCGCGGTGATGGGCGGCGGCAAGCTGCTCGCGCTGTTCGAGGGCCAGTTGGCGCAGGTCGGTATTCTCGCGGCGCAGTTCCCACAGATGGCGCTCGTAATCGCGGATAATCCGGTGGGGCGGATCGGCGCGGCGACGCAACCGAACGGCCCAGGGCGTGACAAAGCTCGCGTCGAAGTCAAGGTCGCGGAAAAAGCCCTGGCGGGCAAACAGATCGGCCCAGTACTCGGGCGGATTAACGTTGAAGTGGGTCGCCTCCTTGTAGTCGAGCGGGGAGGAGGAGAACAGCACATCGTCAGTATGGCGGCAGAGATTGACCACGGCCCGCTCGGCCTCGGGGCGGGGCAGATGCTCCAGCACCTCAATGCAGATGATCAGGTCGTAGCGCCGTCCGAACGGCTCGGCGACCGACGCGACGCGCACATGCTCGCGCACCGCCTCGGGGGCGTTGGCAATCGCGTAGGCGGAGATGTCCAGCCCTTCGGCCTCCACGCCGCGGAGGCGCAACTGCTCGACGAGCAGGCCCATGGCGCACCCGGCATCGAGGACCGAGGCCGGACCGATCTCGGCGACGATGCGCCCGGCGATGCCGGCGAAGAAGCCCATCCAGTGCTCGTCGCGCTGATAGGGCGCGCCCAGGCCCGTGGCGTAGTAATGCGCGTCGAACAGACGCCCGTGATCGGGAACGTTCACTGCGTGCCCTTTTCCTGTGGAGGGGCGGGGAGGCGTCGCTTCCCCGCGCCCTTCTCCATCTCGCGGTTAAAGGGGGAGCGCAGCCGCCCCTCCCTTCCAGCAGGGGCGCGGGGGAAACCGGGTTTCCCCACGCTCACCGGCCGTCCATCATTGACAGGGCTTATGCGGTGGAGGGGTGCGGGGAGGGCGCGCCTCCTCGCACCCCCTTCCCGTCCGGAGCGACCGAATGGAATGGTAATGGTTCGCGCAGGGCCGCCGGCCCTCCACCCCTCCCCGCCGGAAGGCGACCGCGTACCTCCTGTCATTGCGCGATACGCTGTGCGTGCAAGCGCCATTCCCCCGGAATGGCGACCATGCCATAGCGATCGCGACCCGAGCCATGCACCACGAACGGGTAGAGGCGATCGTGAAAGTCGTAGACGTGGGTCTGGGTCCGGTCAACCACGGCGACGCTGATCTGAAATCGCCCCGTATTCAGCGGCAACGCCGGCAGGTGGTAATCAATCTGCCCGGCCCCCTCGATGGTGGGGATGGGTACCTCGTCGAAGCCGGTGTTAGGGCCACTGAGCCAGGTGCCGTTTTCATGAAAGATGCCCACGCCGAACACGGGGTCACTGATCCGTTCGTGGGCCTGGTAGTGCATCCGAATGGTCAGCGCCTCACCGGTGTGAAACACGCTGCGCTCCTCCCCCACGGCATCAAGGAGCTGGACGCGCACAATCTCCACCTCGCGGCTACCGCGGCGGAAGGCGGCCTCCTCGGTCGCGGGCAGGCTCAGGTCGGGATGTTCCGCCGCGAGGCGCTCCTGCTCCTTGCGGTTCACATCGGCCAGATAGGCATCGATAACCTCGCCGGCAGGTCCATAAGCGCGTTGCTCGCCGTGATCGAGCCAGACTGCCACATCGCAAAGCGAGCGCACCGCCTCCAGGGC
>DAOTYR010000619.1:0-6748 GCA_034434655.1 Chloroflexaceae bacterium | reverse complement strand
TTTAGGGGCGGACAGAACGGATGAGCGACACCCGCAACGGTCAGGTCGGGGATGACAAGGAGTCTGGAACCTTCTATGATAGGTGTATCACCAACCATCGCAGAAGGAGCCAGACTCATGACCAGGATACGGCACCTGACGGACGCTGTCGAGACCTTGCTGCGGGAGAGCGGGGACCAGTTGCCCCGCGCCACCCGCCAGCGGTTGGTGATGTTCGTCGTGGGCGTCTTGCTGGCCGGGACGATCGTCCTGCGGCGGGTCGCCACGACCCAGACCCACATCGGTCTGGGCACCGCCCAGGCGGCCAGTCACGAACGTCGGCTGCGCCGCATATTGAATGACGCCCAGCTGGGGCAGGCGGTGCCGATGTACGGGCGGGTCGTGCGGCGGGTGCTGCGGCGTCTGCGGACCGGGCAGCGAGTGTGGCTCATCCTCGACGAGAGCGGCCACAGCGATGTGGTGCGGGTGCTGCTGGCGGCATGGTGGTATCGCGGACGCGCCGTCCCGCTGGCCTGGGTGCTCTGGCCCGCCCAGCAGCCGCACGACCAGACCTATTGGCAGGATTGCGAGCACCTGTTGAGCCAGGTGGCCGCCATCCTGCCGCCAGGGCTGCAGGTCACCGTCCTGGCCGACCGCGCCTTTGGCTGTCCGGGCTTCACGGATCTGGTCGTCGCCCAGGGCTGGACGTACCTGGTGCGGGTGCAGGGCCAGACCCGCCTGCGCCATGCCGATGGCACCGAGCAGTCCTTCCAGAGTCTGCTGCCCGCGGCGGGGACGCGCTGGTGTGGTAGCGGCCATGCCTTCAAGAAGCAGGGCTGGCGTGCGGTCAGGGTGGTGGCCTCCTGGCGCGTGCCCTGTCGGGAGCCCTTGCTGCTGGTCAGCAATCTGCCGCCCAGCTGGGATCTGGTGCGCCAGTATCGGTTGCGGGCCGCGATCGAGGCGTTGTTCCGCGACTGGAAAACCAGCGGCTGGCAGTGGGAGGCCAGTCAGGTGCGGGATGTGGCGCATCAGGCGGTGCTGGTGCTGGTGCTGGCGCTGGCCACGCTGGTGACGCTGGTGCTGGGCGAGGAGGCAGCCCAGGCGATTCTGGCCCAGCCGGCCCAAACGGGTCGCCGGCGGCCCTGGCACGCGCGGGACAGCCTCGTTCGCCTGGGGCGCGACCGGCTCTGGCAGCGGATCTGGCAGGATGACGCTTCCCCGCTGACCTGGGAGTTGGCCCACGTCGACGCGCCCAACTGGTCGACAGAGTGCTGGCACGCCGCCCAGCCCGCGGCCGACCCGGTGTTCATCACCGGGCGGGTGGGCAAGCGCGAGCACCTGCGGCAGGTCGCGTAACATCATCATCATGACACACCTGTTCTGTCCGCCCCTAAACGGGTGGGGGGATGGGGGAACCTGGTTCCCCCATTTTAGGCGCGCGTTCACGCTTCGAGAAAAAACCCCCGTAGCTCCGTGCAGGTCTCCTCGGGCGCCTCTTCGGCCAGGTAGTGGCCACAGGGCAACCCGCGGCCTCGCACATCGGCTGCGCGCTCGCGCCAGATGGCGAGGACGTCGTACTTTTTCCCGATGAAGCCCTTCGCCCCCCACAGCACCAGC
The DNA here is from genome assembly GCA_034434655.1 of Chloroflexaceae bacterium. Classification (GTDB taxonomy): domain Bacteria; phylum Chloroflexota; class Chloroflexia; order Chloroflexales; family Chloroflexaceae; genus JACAEO01. The sequence continues at coordinate 5,152 of DAOTYR010000619.1, read as the reverse complement.
AAGGGGCAGGCGAGCCTGCGTTCCAGGTCGGCGGCATCGTGAACCAGATCAATACTCGCGGCGGCGCGATAGTCCTCGCATGTGGCGTGAATGGTGGCCGGATCACGAAAGCAGCGCAGGTATTCGCCCAGCGCCGCGGCGGTGAACGCGCCCGGATTGCGCGACCAGCGGGCGATCTTGGCGCGCAGGTAGTACTCGGGATCGGCGCCGATCAGCCGCTCCGGCAGATCGAAGGGCTGGCTGAGAAAGAACCAGTGGTAGTAGGCCTCTCCGAACTCTTTGTCGGCGGTGGCAAACATCGTGTAGGTGGGGACAATATCGAGCACGGCGGCGCGGGTGACACGCGCGGGGTAGTCGAGGCAGAGGCGGTGGGTCACGCGGGCGCCGCGATCGTGGCCGGCCACGGCGAAACGCTCGAAGCCGAGCGCGGTCATCAAGCCGGCCACATCGCGAGCCATGGCGCGCTTGCTGTAGGTCGCGTGCTCAGGGTCGCCGGCAGGCTTGTCGCTATCGCCATAGCCCCGCAGATCGGGCGCGATCACAGTGAAATCGGCGGCCAGACGGGGGGCGATCTTGTGCCACATGGCGTGGGTCTGCGGATAGCCGTGGAGCAGCAGCAGGGGCGGGCCGCTGCCTCCCAGGGCCACGTTGAGGGTTACTTCGGACGCGCGGATGCGTTCCACGCGGAAATTGGCGAGAATGGTCATCTGTTAACCCTTAACAGATTGACTCGGAGCGTATATTGTAAGTATAATCCCGGTCATAACCCCGTGGCGCAACCGACAAGTGATACACATGGTCCGGGAGGAGGATTTCTGCGAGAGCTTCTTCCTTCAAGACCCTCCTGTTCGAGAACCTGCCCCATACCTCATCGTTGCGGCGGGCGCGAGGCGCAAACCTCCCAGACTCTCGTGTTGGAGAACTTGCCGCGTACGCCACCGGTTCCCCCGGCGTGGATCATCTGCTCGCATGCCACAACGTGCGTGGCGATGCGCCGTTATCTCGGTGTCCGCTCCAGGAACCTCAAGGAGGAAACAAGGTGGTTTCATCGTTCAGAGTCCTGCTGCTGGCCATGATCGCCGTGCTGGTCGCCGGATGTGGCGCCGCCGCGCCGACCACCCCGCCCACGACCGCGCCCGCCGCCCAACCAACGACCGCGCCCGCCGCCCAACCAACGACGGCACCCGCCCCGACCGCGGCCCCTCCGGTAGGAGGACAGAAACTCCGCTACTCCTTCGGCGGCGGCCCCGTCGGTGGAGTGTTCCAGGTCTACGCCGACGTGCTCTCGCTGATCGTGGCCGGGGCGGACCCGAACCTCGAGTTGACCGCCGAAGGCACCGGAGGCTCGGCGGAGAACCTGCGCAGCGTCAACTCGGGCGACTTCCAGTTCGGCATCGTCTATTCGGGAGACGTGGCGCTAGGCGCCCAGGGCCAACTGCCGAATGATACAACGAAATACACCAACGTGCTGCCGGTGGCCCCGCTCTACGGCGGCGTGATCCACCTGGTGGTAACGAAGAACAGCGGCATCGAGACCGTCAATGACCTGCCGGGCAAGCGCATCGCCCTGGGGAATGCCGGCTCGGGCGCGGCGCTCTCCGCCGAGCGTTATTTCGCCCACATGGGCCTGCTCGACAAAGTGAAGGTCGAGTACCTGGGCTACTCGCAGGCTGCCGCCGCGATGGGCGATGGCCAGCTCGACGGCTTCTGGATCCTCGCCGGGTTCCCCAACGCCTCGGTGACCGAGGCGACAACCTACACCGATATCCGCCTGATCGACGTTTACAACCCCGGGGTTGAGAAGGGCTTCTTCGAGGCTTACCCCTTCTACTCGGCCCGCACGCTCACCGGCGGAGCGTATACCGGGGTTGACGAAGATGTTCCGAGCTTTCAGGATACCGCCCTGTGGGTGGCCAATGCCGACGTCCCCGACGAGGTGGTGTACAACGCCCTGAAGGCGGTCTTCTCCGACGCGGGGCTCGAACGCCTGCGCCAGGCCCACCCGTCGGCCAGGGAAGTGCAACTGGAGAAAGGCATCGAGGGTATCGCCAACCGGCTGCACCCCGGCGCGGTGCGCTTCTGGGAGGAGCAAGGGGTGACCATCCCCGCTGAACTGCGCTAGGCTGAGGGGGTGATCCGCCCCTCTCCCCTGGCCCCCTCTCCGCCGCAGGTGGCTCATAATGCCTGACCACAACATGCCGCTGGCGATCGACATCGCACTGGCACAGGCTGATGGTCTTTGAGCAATGAATCCGCTCAACATTGTTCTTTGGAGCGGGGTGTGGGGAAACCTGGTTTCCCCACACCCCCGCCCGCGGGAGGGGTTGGGAGGGCTGCGCCCTCCCAGGAACAACCGTAAGTTCCTCCCATCGCGGTGCGACGCAGCCGCATGGACGGCGCTCGCCCGCGCTGGCGGGCTTCGCATCCGGCAGTCCACGGCGTGAGCCGCCGGGGGCACGGGGCGGATAGCGGAATAGTTCTTCGAAGCCCATAACCCGACGCGGACGGCGACGTCCACGTAGGTGGACGCCCGGCAACCTGCCCCCGGGCGCGACGTCGGTCGCCAGTCGCAGACGGAAGGAGCGGCGAAGGTCCGCCAGAACGCCACGCTGACACCCGATGCGCTATGGAGAAATGCATGACCTGCGGAGGAGAGGTTTAAGGGCAGACAGAACATCTGGGCCAACGCAACTTCTGCCGCATCGGGACCCAGCGCAGGCCGCTGGTCCCCCCACTCCCGCGGGCGGGAGCGGGGCCGGGGGTGAGGGCTTCCAGGGCGTCCCTTACGCCCTATCTCCCGCATACGCCCACATGTTCTGTCCGCTCCTAAACGGAGGAGCGGGATGGGGAGCCACTATGGTGCAACTGCGCCATGACAGGGTACATCCCCCCTCTGCACCCTGTTCCGTGTCTACGTTCTCGATGAGGAGATCCCGTCGCCATGGCAGAGCAGCACTCCCGCAATCAGCAACCACCCGCCGATGATCCGAAACCGGCGGCTTCCGACGCGGCGAATAGCGCCGACAGCATTGACGAGGCGACGCTGGAGAAGCTCAAGGAGTACGATGAGCCCTCCACGCGCGCGCTCAACCGCTTCTGGGCGGCGCTGGTGGCCATCATCTCCGTGGGCATGGCCGGCTTCTACATCTACACCGCCGGCACGCTTCCGGCGCCGGTGCAGTGGCAGCGCGGCATCTATGTGATGCTGACCTACATTCTCATCCTGCTGCTCTACCCCGCCATTCCCAGACGGAGCCGCGCGCGCCCCCACATTGAGGGCTGGCTTGGCCGCCTGCCGGAGTGGCTGCGCGCCCTGCTGGCCCCACGCCACGGCCCCAGCGTGATCGATCTCATCCTGATCGCCCTGACCGTCACCACGGTGGGCTACTACATTCTCAACTTCCGCCAGCTTCAATTCCGGGCCGGGGCCTACAACGAAACCGATTTCATCATCGCCACGATCGGGCTGATCATTTCACTCGAAATTGCCCGGCGCGTGCTCGGCTGGTCCATGACGATCATCGGGATCGTGTTCATCCTCTACCTGCGCTTTGGCTACGTGCTCTACGATCTGCCCGTGCTGGGGGCCTTCGCCCACCGCGGGCGGACGGCCCAACGCACGGCCACCACGCTCTTCTTCGACCAGGAGGGCGTGTTCGGGGTCATGGCCAACGTGCTGGTCTCCTATGTCATTCTGTTTATCTTCTTCGGCGCCTTTCTGCGCAAGTCGGGGGCGAGCAAGTTCTTCATCGACCTGCCGCTGGCCCTGGCCGGGCGCAGCACCGGCGGCCCGGCGAAGGTGGCGGTGATCTCGTCGGCGCTCTTCGGCTCGATTTCGGGCAGCCCGATCGCCAACACGGTCAGCACCGGGACCTTCACCATCCCCTTGATGAAGAGAGCCGGTTTCCGGCCCCACGTGGCCGGGGCCATCGAACCGTCGGCCTCGATCGGAGGTTCGTTCATGCCCCCGGTGATGGGCGCCGGCGCGTTCCTGATGGCCGAGTTGACCGCCACGCCCTATCCGACGATTGTCGCGATCTCCATCTTTCCGGCCATCCTCTACTTCCTCTCGGTCCTGACAATGGTGCACTTCGAGGCCAAGAAGCATAACCTCAAAGGCATTGACACCGGCACGCGGGCGATCGATATCCTGCGCAAAGAGTGGTACATGGCCACGCCGCTGCTGGTAATCATCGTGCTGATGCTGATCGGCTACTCGCCTGGCTATGCGGCATTCTGGTCAATTATCTGTTGTGTCGTGCTGCTGGCGCTTTCTTCGGAGAACCTCGCTGACCTGCGCAACCCGGCGGCGCTCGGCGGCGGCTTGCCGCGCGCCCTGGGCCGCAGCGCGGCCCGTCTGGTGCGCAGCGTGATCGAGGCGATGCAGGATGGCGTCCGCGACACGCTGGTGATCGGCGCGACCGTGGGCGTGATCGGGATCATCGTCGGGACGATCTACGCCACCGGCATTGGGCAGCGCTTTACCAACATCATTGTGAGCCTGAGCGGCGGCAACCTGGTCATTGCGATCATCCTGATCGGCCTGGCCTCGCTGATCCTGGGCATGGGCGTGCCGGTGACGGCGGCCTACCTGATCACTGCCGTGCTGACCGTGCCGGCGCTTACCGATATGGGCGTGGCCCTGCTCGCCGCCCACATGATCGTCTACTGGTTCAGCCAGGACAGCAACATCACCCCGCCGGTGTGCGTGGCAGCCTATGCCGGGGCGGCCATCGCCAAAGCCGACCCCTGGAAGACCGGATGGACGGCCTTCAAGTTCGCCAAGCTGCTCTATGTGATGCCCTTCCTCTTCGCCTTCAGTCCGGCTATTCTCTTGCTCGGCGAGGGTGGACAACCGTTGAAAGAACTTGTGTTCCATGATGTAGCCCTGGCCTTCTTCTCCGGCACCATGGGCACCCTGGCCTTTTCAGCCGTCTCGATGTTCTTCCTGGTGCGCCGCACCTCGTGGTGGGAATGGTTGATCGCCGCCTTTGGCACCTTCCTCTGCTTCTGGCCGAGCCTGCTCACCGACCTGGTCGGCATCGCCATCGTCGCGGGCGTGTGGTTCTGGCAGTATTATGATGTGCGGCGGCGGAGCGGCGTGCCCGCTCCGGTCCAACAGACGGGCTAACATGAACATGGGGGAACCAGG
>DAOTYR010000618.1:0-3414 GCA_034434655.1 Chloroflexaceae bacterium | reverse complement strand
TCACCTCAGGGCGCGCGGGGAGGCTTTGCTTGCAGTATAGCAAATCTTGCGCGCGACGCTGCGCGTGATGTTACGTCACACCCCAGCGCAACCGCGCCTTGAGGTTGATGCGTTTACGTAACCTGCCGGCTGCCCGCCACGCCGCACCCCGACGCGCTCCCCCCGTAGAGCGTCACCGGCAGGTCGGCCTCGGCGGCGTAGCGTTCGACGATGCTCCGCAGCGCGCCTTCGGCCTCGGCGCGCCCCAGGACCACCACGGTCGCGCCGCTCTCCGCCGCGGCGGCCCGCGCGCCGTACAGCCCCCGCGCCAGGCCCGTTCCATACACGCGGCCCACCAACTGGTCAGCGTGCGCGTCGCCGTGGCCGGCCGCCCGCTGCGCCCAGTGTGAGCGCGCCATCAGTTCGCCCACCAGCATCAAGTCGTCCTCGCGCTGGTCCTTGCTCGCTGCGGCGCGCAGCAGCGCCAGCGCCAGCCGCCCGCGCAGGTGCTCGTCCACCGCCAGGGCCGCGCTGGCCCGCACGGGGTAGCTTTGCGTGGGGTCGAGCGCCAGGCCGGGGAGCGGCCCGTAGCGGGCGCGAAAGGTTCGCCCGCGCACACTGGCGGGCAGCAGGTCGCGCAGGTGGCGCTCGAAGCGGTCGGGGCCGATGTTGGCCAGGTAGCCCTGCCAGCGGGCGTCGGCGTCGGCGGGGGTCAGGTCCTCGGCGTCGGCGGCCAGGCGGTAGGCCATGGCCGTAGCCACGCGGGTGAAGGCCGGCGCGCCTGGCCCCGGCCCCTCGCCCACCCGCGCGGCCCAGATCGCCGTCCCCGGCGGCAGGTGCAGGTGCCCCCAGATCCACGCCGGCTGGGGGTGCAACAGCAGCAGCGCATTGGCCGGGGCGCACACGCTGACCAGTGGCCCCAGGGCGCTATGAGGGTCGTCTGGCTGAACCACCCGTTGCAGAGCGGTCTGGCAGGTCAGCCCCAGTTCGCGCGGGGCCAGGCGCGCGCCGGCCAGCGCGACCAGGGCCTGGGCTGTCGCCGCCAGCAGGCTTATCGTCGCGCCGGGGCCGGCGTGGGGGCGCACCAGCAGCCGCGCCCCCCCCGGGAAGCGCACGAACTCCTCGCGCATCAACGCCAGCCAGGCCGCCCCGACGAGCCGCTGGTGCGGCGGACGCCCGGCGAGCAGCGCGCTCACGCGGGCGTAGGGCCGTGGGGCGCCCTCGTCGTCCACCAGGTCGTTCAGGGGCAGGGTGGCGCTCCCCCCGGCTTCATCGCGCACCACAATGCGCGGCTCGGGGTCGGCCTGGGCGGCGACGCAGGCGATCACCCCCAGGGGCCAGCCCAGGGCCAGCGCCCCGGCGGGGGCCGCCGCGCCCCCGAGCAGGTCCACCCAGCCGGGGGCCCGCGCGGCCATGATGGGCCGGTGCGGATCGAAGAAATCCCCGCGCAGCCTGCGCGCCACGTTGATGAAGCCTTCAAATGCCGTGGGCATCGCCGCTCAGTCGATCAGCCCGCGGCGGCGCAGTTCCTCCAGCAGCGCCGGCTCCACCTGGGCGCGAATGGCGGGATTGGCGTAGCCGATCCAGCCCACGTCGGCGTCAACGACCAGGGGCGGGTCGAGTTCGCCGCCGCGCTCGTCGGTGAGCAGCACGCCCGCCTGGCGCGCAATCAGGGCCGTGCAGATATCGTACGGGTGGCAACAGATCCCCAGACTCTCGCCGCGGGCCGCCAGGTGGCGCTCCAGCAGGGGGCGCAGGTCGGCCACAAAGCGGTCGTGGCCGGCGATCAGTTCGTAGAGTTGCCCGCCGGTGCAGATGTACTGATCCTCGAAGCAGTGGGCCTTGCCGGGCCGCGGCGGGCCGAGGGTCGCCCGGACCACCGCCTCGTCAATCGCGGCCAGTTCATCGCGCGCGCCGGGGAAGAAGCGACTGATGGTGGCGAAGCCGTGGGCGATGCTCGGCGCCGCGGAGGGCCGCGGGTGCAGCGGGCGCCGTTCCCCGCTGAGGCGGTTGACCCGCTCGGCGCGGACCGGCTCGCCCCGCGCCGCCCAGAGCACGTCGCAGAGGTGCTGCTTCACCAGGGGGATCTCGGTCTGCGCGGCCAGTTCGATGTCGCTCAGGCGCGTCGCCGGCCCGCGGTTGGGCGCCACCCCGGCCAGGGACCAGGCGGAGCGTTTCTGGTACATCAAGCCGCGGGTGCCGTCAATCGGGTCAACGATCACCCGGATCAGCGCCTCGCTTTCGGGCAGACCCTGTGGCAGGGTGACCTGGCCGGCGGGCAGACCCTCGGCGACCAGCACCAGCGGCCAGCGCGGCGCCACCTGTTCGGCGAAGAAGGCCAGCAGCGTCGCCTCGCCCACCCGATCAACGGCGTAGATCGTATCCCCCTGAGCCTCGTCCTCGGCCACGTCCGCAAGCTCGGCGATGGCCTGACGCTCGCAGGCCGCGATCACCGCGTCGCGGATGCGCGCCTGAAGGGCCAGCAGCAGTTCGAGCAGCGCGTCGCGGTTGGGGATCATCGGTGTGTCTTACGTGAAAATAAGCCCTCGGCGAGGGGTGTGGGGAAACCGGGTTTCCCCACGCCCCCGCCCGTGGGAGGGTGTGGGAGGGCGCAGTCCTCCCAGGAGAATCCTTTTATCCCATTGCGGATGCGGGCCGGAGGCCCGCGCACCCATCCCCCCACCCGTGGGAGGGTGTGGGAGGGCGCAGTCCTCCCAGGAACAACCTTATTTCATCCAGTGGTGTGCGGCGGAGCCGCATGGACGGCTGAGGTGACCATCGTTCGCCGGGTTCAGCCCCCCTCCCAGCCTCCCCCCGCTGGGGGGAGGAGCCGGGTTCCCGCCCCCAGCGGGGGAGGGTCAGGGAGGGGGCCGGCGCCGTGCCCGCGGAGCCGTGGCGCGGGCGGGACGCCCGCGCTCCCAGGTCATGTTCATCACGGCGTGGTGCGCCATGCGCATGACCGTCTCACGTGACCATAGGCTGCTGGAGCAGGAGTGTGGGGAAACCGGGTTTCCCCACGCCCCCGCCCGCGGGAGGGTGTGGGCGGGCGCAGCCCTTCCGAGGAACAACCTGTTTTCATCCTGTTCGTGTGCGGCGTAGCCGCATGGACGGCTGAGGTGAACACTGTTCGCAGCGTGCTGCCCCCCTCCCAGCCTCCCCCCGCTGGGGGGAGGAGCCGGGTTCCCGCCCCCAGCGGGGGAGGGTCAGGGAGGGGGGCCGTCACCTTCATTGCAACGTAGCGCCGCTCGAGCAGGGGGATGGAGAAACCGGGTTTCCCTCTCCACTCACCTGGTGGGCGGGCGCAGCCCGCGAGCAGGGGGATGGGGAAACCTGGTTTCCCCATGTTCCCCCATACCCTCGTTTTCACCGGGCATGGTGCCGCCCGGCGGCATGGACGGCTGAGAAGGGTATCACCCGGTGGAACCCAGCCCGTTC
>DAOTYR010000617.1:0-22202 GCA_034434655.1 Chloroflexaceae bacterium | reverse complement strand
CGACCGTGTAACTCCTGGATGGTTAGGGAAGGGCAACATTTTTTATACCAGAGTGGCGTTCTCTTTACGCGCGAACGGGACCGGGCATGGTACAGTAGGGCCCATCAAGACCGAAAATCAGATCGTAGTTGCACGGTTGGCAACACTGCAGGGGCGCATGGCGAGAGCCTGTGCCGCTGCTTTTTGTATTGTTTGACTGATGGATATTGAGCAATTCATCCTCCCGCGGGTGGGGGTGTGGGGAAACCCGGTTTCCCCCCACCCCGCTCCAAAGGACCAGGGGGAGCGGAGTACTTGCTCAAAGACCATAAGCCGGAAGCGGGTAGCAGGGGCGGTTCGCGAACCGTTCCTACCACCGGCGCGAGGTGCACCCGGCGGTAGCGCCGCAGAGCATGGATGGCGAGACGGCAGCCTATGGAAACTCACGCCTACGATGTGCTGGTGATTGGCGCCGGGATCAGTGGCATGCACGCCGCGCTGGATCTCGCCGATCAGGGCTTCAAGGTGCTCGTGGTCGAGCGGCAGGCCAGCATCGGCGGCACGATGGTCAAACTCGACAAGACCTTCCCCACCAACGATTGCGCGATCTGCATCGCCGCTCCGAAGATGGTCGAACTGGCGCGGCACCCCAATATCACCCTGCTCACCTCGGCTCAGGTCGAGCGCGTGAGCGGTTCGGCGGGCAACTTCGAGGTGCTGATCTGGCGCCAGGCGACCTATGTGGACCCCGACAAGTGTACCGGATGCGGAGATTGCGCCAGCGCCTGTCCGGTTGAAGTGGACGATGCCTTCAACGGGCGGCTCTCGCGCCGCAAGGCGATCTATCTGCAGTTCCCCCAGGCGGTCCCGGCCATCTACACGATTGATTACGCCCACTGCGTCGGCTGCGGGGCCTGTGACCGGGCCTGCGCCGCCGGGGCGATCGCGTTTCTGCGCCGCTCGCGGCCGGTGACGGCGAGGGTGAGCAGTATCGTGGTGGCCACCGGCTTCGAGACGCTGGAGCCTACGGAGATCCGCAAGGAGTACGGCTACGGTCGTTACCCCAATGTCCTGACCGCCATCCAGTATGAGCGGCTCCTCTCGGCCTCGGGGCCGACCGGGGGGGCGGTGGCCCGGCCCTCGGACGGACGCTATCCCGAGCGGGTGGCCTGGATCCAGTGCGTCGGCTCGCGCAGCCTGCAGGGCGGCTACCCGTATTGCTCGAAGATCTGCTGCATGTACGCCACCAAGGAGGCGCTGATCACCCTGGAGCACGCGCCCGACACGCAGGCGACCATCTTCTACATGGATCTGCGGGCCTATGGCAAGGACTTTCAGCAGTTCTACCGTCGGGCCGCCGGGCAGGGGGTGCGCTATGTGCGGGGCCGGCCCGCTGCGGTCGAGGAAGACCGCGACCGGAACCTGGTGGTGACCTACGAAGACACCCTGAGCGGCGCGGTCCGGCGCGAGCGGTTCGATCTCCTGGTGCTTTCGACGGCGATTGTGCCCGCGCCGGAGAACCGGCGCCTGGCCCGCGCGTTGGGGATCGCGGTTGACGCATACGGCTTCTTCGTGCCCCGTGACCCGCTGCTCGATCCGTTGCGCTCGACCCGCGAGGGCATCTTCCTGGCCGGCGGCGCGCAGGGACCCAACGACATCCCCGACTGTGTGGCCCAGGCCAGCGGCGCCGCCGGCCTGGCGGCGGTCGGGCCGCTGACGAGGGATGGCGGATCGTGGCAGACCCGGCCCGCGGGCGCTCCCGCCGCGGCGGCACAGCCGGGCGAGACAGGCCCGCACACGGCCTCCGACAGGCCCGGCCTGCCGGCAGTCGCTGCGGGCGCGCAGGCGGCGCGCGCCGGTGAACCCGATGTCGCCGAGGATCGCCCGGCGGCGGGCGCGGAGGCGCCGCGGGTGGGTGTGGTGGTGTGCGGCTGCGGCAAGAACATCAGCGGGTTCGTTGACGTGCCCGCGATTACCGAGGCGGCGCGCAGGTTGCCCGGCGTGACCTTCGCCGAAGCCTGCACCTTCGCCTGCTCCGAGGACGTGCAGCGCCGCATCCGCGCGGCGATCGCGGGCCAGGGGCTGAACCGGCTGGTGGTGGCGGCCTGCTCGCCGATCACCCACGGGCCGGTGTTTCAGCAGACCTGCGCCGAGGCGGGCCTCAATCCCGGCCTGTTCGAGATGGCCAACATCCGCAACCAGTGTTCGTGGGTGCATTCCTCCGATCCGGGGCCGGCGACGGCGAAGGCGGTGGACCTGGTGCGCATGGCGGTGGCGCGGGCCGGCCAGTCGCGAGCGTTGCCGCTGCGGACGGTCGAGGTGACCCGCAGGTGCCTGGTGATCGGCGGCGGCGTGGCCGGGATGACCGCGGCGATGACCCTGGCCGATCTGGGCCTTGATACCTTTCTGGTGGAGCGGGAGGCGCGGCTGGGAGGCAAGCTCAACACGCTGGCTACCCTGGCCCCCGGGGATGTACCGGCCAGCGTGGTGCGCGATCACCTGGTGCGCGAGGTGCAGCAACGCCCGCGGATCAGGCTGTTCCTCGGCGCCGAGGTGCGCGAGGTGCGCGGTCATATCGGCGACTTCCGCGTGACCCTCGACGAAGGGCCGGGGGGGATGCTCAACGAGGTGCGGGTGGGCGCGATCATTGTCGCCACCGGCTTCCAGGAGGTGGACCTGCGCGGGCGCTTCGGCTACGGCGCCGACCCGCGGGTCATTACGCAACTGGAACTGGAGCGCCGCCTGCGCGAGGGAACCCTGGGCGCGCCACGCGCCGTGGTGATGATCAACTGCGCCGGTTCGATGGACGCGGAGAATCCGGCCTGCTGCCGGATCGGTTGCGGCATTGCGGTCAAGAATGCGCGTATGCTCCACCGCGCCGCGCCGGGGGCCAGGATCGTGATGCTCTACCAGGACATGCGAGTGTACGGCGTTGGCCAGGAAGAAGCCTTCACCCAGATGCTCGATGAGGTGGCCCCGCAGCGGGTGCGTTACGCGCCCGACTGGCCCCCGCGGGTGACGCTGCACGACGGGCGGATCGTGGTGCTGGTGCATGACAGCTTGCTGGACGAGGAACTGGCGATCGAGGCCGACCTGGTGGTGCTGACGGCGGCGCTGCGGGGCGACGCCGATACGCCACGGCTGAAGCGGCTGCTCAAAGTGACCACCGACGCGCAGGGCTTCTACCGCGAGGCCCACGCCAAGATCCGGCCGCTGGACTTCAATACCGATGGGATCTACCTGTGTGGGGCCGATCACTATCCGCGCAGCGTGCCGGACACCATCGCCCAGGCCGCCGGCGCGGCCTCGCGGGCGGCCATCCCGTTGCTGCGCGGCCGGGTGAGCGTCGAGCCGATCGTCGCCGAGGTGGCGGCGGAGGCCTGCGCGGGCTGCGGCCTCTGTGTGCCCCACTGTCCCTACGGCGCGCTCCAACTCGACGTTGAGCGGAAGGTAGCGCGGGTCGAGGAGGTGCAGTGCAAGGGCTGCGGCACGTGCGTGGCGGCCTGCCCGTCGGGCGCGTTGCAACAACGGGGCTTCAGCGACGACCAGTTGCTGGCGATGATCGGCGCGGCCTGGGAGGAGCCTGCCTATGAGTGAGCCATTCGAGCCGCGCCTGCTGGGCCTGCTGTGTAGCTGGTGCGCCTATGGCGGGGCCGATACGGCCGGGGTGAGCCGCCTGCAGTACCCGCCGAACATCCGCATCGTGCGGGTGATGTGTAGCGGGCGGGTGGACCCGCTCTTCGTCGTGCGTGCCTTTGAGCAGGGCGCCGATGGGGTGCTGGTAGCCGGTTGTCACCCCGGCGATTGCCACTATGCCACCGGCAACGTCTTCGCCGAGCAACGCTTCGCGCGCTTCGCGGGCCTGCTCGACTTTTTCGGCATAGACCGTCGCCGCTTCAAACTGGCCTGGGTCTCGGCTTCGGAGGGGGCGCGTTTCGCCGCCGTGGTCACCGAGATGACCGAGGAGATCCGCGCCCTCGGTCCCCTGAAGATGAAGGCGCCCGCATGGCAAGCCTGATCGAACAACAGATCCGGACGCGGGCCAGCACCCTGCTGGCCGAGGGGCGGATCGATGGGTTTGTCGGTTACCGGCAAGGCTCGGGGCCGCTGCGGGTGGCGCCGTTCGTGGCCCGCGCGCCGGCGGAGGTGGAGAAACTGGTCTGGAACCCGGTGTGCGCGCCGAACCTGGCCGGCGCCCTCCGCAAGTACGCCGGGCAGCGGGCCGGCGTGGCGCTGAAGGCATGCGACGCGCGTAGTGTGGCGGAGTTGCTGCGCCTGCATCAACTGGACCGCGAGCGGCTGTACCTGATCGGCGTTCCCTGCCGGGGTATGCTCGACCCTGAGAAGGTCACCGCGACGGCCGCGGGCCGGGTAACCAGCCTGGCAGAGGAAGGAGCCGATGTGGTGATCGGCGCCAGCGGGGAAACGCTGCGCCAGGAGCGCGCCGGGCTGCTGCTGGCGAAGTGCGCCGGTTGCCCGGCCGCCCCCGCGGAGTGGTTCGACGAAACGCTCCACGAGGACGTCCCGGCACCGCCTGTCGGCGACCGCTTCGCGGCGGTGCGGGCGCTGGAGGCGCTTGAAGTGGCTGAACGGCTGGACTTCTGGCAGCGGCACTTCAGTCGCTGCACCCTCTGCTACGCATGCCAGACGGTCTGCCCGTTGTGCTTCTGTAAGGAATGCGCGCTGACGCTGGAACGCGACGATCCCCGCCGCCTGGCGCGTGAGCCGGCCAGCGTGTTCGCCTTCCACCTGATGCGCGCCTTCCACCTGGCCGAACGCTGCACCGGCTGCGATGAGTGCGAGCGGGTCTGCCCGGAGGATATCCCGTTGAGCCTGATCTGCCGAAAACTGGAACTGGATCGCCTTGAGTAGTCTAACGTGAAGGTAGGCTCTCGGAGAGAGGGGTGGGGAAACCCGGTTTCCCCACCCTCCCGCCCACGGGAGGATCTGGGAGGGCACAGCCCTCAGGCAGGGAACTGGGGAAACCCGGTTTGTCCAGTCGCACACCCGGTGGGAGGGTCTGGGATGGCTACGCCCTCCCAGGAACAACCTCTCCTGGAACAGGGAGATGGGAAAACCAGATCTCCCCATCTCTTGTGGATGCGGGACTCCGGCCCGCGCATCCAGGCCCCGGCCCCTGGGAGGATTACGAACTTCCTTCACAGACCATCGAGCGGGCGCGGGAGATGGAAGGCAGTTGCTTCCCCTGCTTCGCCCGAGGTGCCAGGAGAGAGGCTATGACCATAGCGATCGGCGCGAACGGGCAGTCCGGGGTCTTGCTGCGGCGAGTTGAGGCGCTGAGCGGGCAGCGGCTGGCGCAATGCTACCAGTGCGGCACGTGCGCGGCGGGGTGTCCCTTCGCCGGCGCCATGGATGTGCTGCCGGACCGGCTGATCCGCCACCTGTTATTCGATGTGCCGGGGGTGCTGGAGCGCGAGGCGTTGTGGGTCTGTGTGGGCTGCGAACTGTGCGCGCAGCGTTGCCCACGGGGGATTGACGTGCCACGGGTGATGGAGGCCCTGCGGCTGATCGCCTTGCGCGCGCGGGGCGATCAACTGCCGGTGGCGCAGATCCCCGCCGCAGCGCTCCAGGATCTGCCACCGATTGCCCTGGTCGCCAGCCTGCGCCGGCAGACAGGATGAGGATGGGGTAGGGCGTCATGGACCGGTCAGGCGGGCCGTGGAACACCATCAGATCTGAACCATGTCCAAGGAAAGAACCCCTGCCATGCAACTGGCCTATTACCCCGGCTGCACGATCAAGGTCTCGGCGCGCGAGCACGAGCAGGCGGCGCTGGCGATACTCAGGGAACTGGGCGTCGCCCTGCGCGAGATGCCCGAGTGGAACTGCTGCGGCGTGGTGCATACCCTCACCGGCGAGAACCACATCCGCCATATGGCACCGCTGCGGGTGCTGGCGCGCCTGCGGCAGCAAGGCGAGCGCGAGGCGGTGACGCTGTGCGATATGTGCTTCAACACGCTGGCGCGGGCCAATCACCTGGCGCGGACGCAGCCGGAGCAGGTGGCCGCCCTCAATGCCACCAGCGGCGGCGGCCTGGACTACGACGGCGCCGGCGAGGTGCTGCATCTGCTGCACCTCCTGCGGGACCGGGTAGGGCTGGCGGCGATCCGCAAGCGGGTGCGGCGTCCTCTGCGCGACCTGGCGGTGTACCCCTACTACGGCTGCAAGTTGCTGCGCCCGGCCGGGATCGGCCTCGATGACCCCGAGACGCCAGCCCTGCTGCGCGACCTGATGGAGGCCCTGGGCGCGACCGTGGTCGAGGGGTCGCTGCAGACGCAGTGTTGCGGGGCGTACCTGGCGGTGGACCGGGCCACGCTGGTCACTGAGCGGGTAGGCGCGACGGTGGAGCAGGCCCGCGATGCCGGGGCCAGGGCGATGGTGCTTTCGTGCCCGCTGTGCCACTTCAACTTCGCGACGCACCAGCCCCGCACCGGCGCACCGTTGCCGGTGCTGTACTACACCCAGGCGATTGGCCTGGCCTTTGGCCTCGATCCGGCGGAACTGGGGCTGGATGATCGGCAGGTGGAGGCGCTGGGCATGGCCGCGCCCTCTTTTCATTCGGTTGGGGTCCGGCGGAGCGGCACAGACGGCTAACGTGAACATAAGCTCTCGGAGAAGGGTGTGGGGAAAGCAGGTTTCCCCACGCCCCCACCCACGGGAGGGTTTGGGAGGGCTGCGCCCTCCCAGGAAGAACGTATTTTCATCCTGTTCGTGTGCGGCGGAGCCGCATGGACGGCTAACGTGAACATACGCCCTCGGCGAGGGGTGTGGGGAAACCGGGTTTCCCACGCCCCCACCCGCGGGAGGGTGAGGGCGCAGCCCCCACGCAGGGGGCTGGGGAACCCCGGGTTCCCCAGCCTCGCACCCGGCAGGAGGGTTTGGAGTGCGGCGGAGCCGCATGGACGACTGGCAGCACGACCTCGCGCACGCGAGAGGAGGATCGGCATGAGCGAACCTGCCACGCTGGTCACAATGGAACTGATGGGCAAAGAATACCGCGTGCCGAGCGGTCTGACGATCCTGGCGGCGATAGAGTACGCCGGCTACAAACTGGTGCGCGGCGTCGGCTGTCGCGGCGGCTTTTGCGGGGCCTGTCCCACCCTCTACCGTCGCGAGGGCAGCCACCGCATTTTCACCGCCCTGGCCTGCCAGACCCTGGTCGAAGACGGCATGTGCCTGGTGCAGATGCCCTTCGTGCCGGTGCCGACCAAACCCTACGATCTGCACGGCATCACGCCGCAGCCAACCACGCTGCTGCGCTTCTTCCCCGAAATCGCCGGCTGCGTGGCCTGCAACACCTGCACCCGCGCCTGTCCGCAGGGCCTGCCGGTGATGGATTACATTCAGGCCGCGCTGCGGGGGGACATCGAGCGGGTAGCGATGCTGTCGTTCGACTGCATCGCCTGCGGGATCTGTTCGAGTCGCTGCCCCGCGGATATCAAACACTACGCCGTGGGCCTGCTGGCGCGGCGGATCTACGGCAAGTACCTGGTGCCCCCGTCAGAGGACCTGGCCGCGCGGGTCAGCGAAATCGAGGCCGGGCGCTACGACGCGGCGTTGCGCGAGTTGATGGAACTGCCCCTTGCCGACCTGCGCGCGCGCTACGAGCAGCGCAGCTTTGAAGCGCTAGCCGAGCAGAATGGGGAGCACAGCGCCACCCAGCGCTACAACTCGCCCATGGACCCGGTGGACTACCAGGACGAACTGGAGGGGGTGTAGCCAGCGCGGTTGCTCGTTGGGGAGAGCAGGGGGGGCGCGGAGCTCCCATCGCGCGCGTGGAACGGGGCGGCCCGCAAGGGCCTGGCCCTCCCAACCGCTTCAGGCGGGGGCGCGGGGAACCCTGGCTTCCCCCTCCCATCGCGCGCGTGGAACGGGGCAGCCCGCAAGGGCCTGGCCCTCCCAAACGCTTCAGGCAGGAGCGTGGGGAACCCCGGGTTTCCCACCCTCCTTCAATCGAGCGAGGAGCGACGGCATGGAGCTTATGAACGGCTATCCGGCCTCGATGCGCGAGAGCATCGCCCTGGTTGAGCGCACCCGTCCCGCGCGTCTGGGCCGAACCTTCCCGGCTATGAGCCTGGAGGAGCGCAAGGCGCTGCTCCTCGAGCACCACCCCGACTACAAGGCTGGCGCCAGGCGCCCCCTGCGCTTCGGCCCGAGCAAGGGCCTGCTGCTCAACCACGAACTCGCCGATCTGTTCGAGGCCCGGCCGCTGGTGCGCCCCGATCTGGATGTGAGCACGATTGACGCCGATGTGGACCTGCTGGTGATCGGCGGCGGCGGCGCGGGGACGGTGGCGGCGATCTGGGCAGTGCAGAGCGGATTGGACCCGGCGCGGGTGCTGATCGCCACCAAACTGCGTCACGGCGACTCGAACTCGACCATGGCCCAGGGCGGCATCCAGGCCGCCGACCGGCCCGAGGACTCGCCGGTGCAGCACTTCCTGGATGTGATGGGCGGGGGCCACTTTACCAACCGGCCCGACCTGGTGCGGGCGCTGGTGAGCGACGCGCCGCTGATCATCCAGTGGCATGAGCGTCTCGGCGTGATGTATGACAAGGATAGCCAGGGACGCTTTGTAGAGAATCCTGGAGGGGGCACTTCACGCAACCGCATGCACTCGGCCCGCGACTACACCGGGCTGGAGATCATGCGCGTGCTGCGCGACGAGGCGCGCAACCTCGGCATCCGGGTGATCGAGTTTTCGCCGGCCATCGAATTGCTCTGCGATAGCGACGGCAGGGTGGCCGGGGCGGTCTTGCTCAACCTTGAGACCCGACGCTACCACATCGTGCGAGCCGCGGCGACAATTCTGACCACCGGCGGTCTGGGTCGGGTGCATATCCAGAACTTTCCTACCACCAACCACTACGGCGCCACCGGCGACGGCCTGGTACTGGCCTACCGTGTCGGGGCCGAACTGGTCGATCTCGACGCGGTGCAGTACCATCCCACCGGGGCGGCCTTCCCCGCCCAGATGGCGGGACTGCTGATCACCGAGAAGGTGCGCGGCCTGGGAGCCCAGCCGCTCAACCGCCTGGGCGAGCAGTTCGTCTTTCCCCTGGAGCCACGCGACGTGGAGGCGGCGGCCTTCATCCGCGAGTGCGGCGAACGGGGCCTGGGCATTCCCACGCCCCATGGCATCTGCGGCGTCTGGCTGGACGCCCCGATGGTGGATATGATCCACGGGCCGGGGACCATCCGCGCCGCATTGCCGGCGATGTACCGCATGTATACGCGCTTCGGCATTGATATGACCCGCGATCCCATCCTGGTCTTCCCCACCCTGCACTACCAGAACGGGGGCGTGGCCGCCGACGAGCATGGCGCGACCTGTGTGCCCGGCCTGTTCGTGGCCGGCGAGGTGATGGGCGGCATCCACGGCAAGAACCGGCTCATGGGCAACTCGCTGCTCGACTTCAACGTGTTTGGCCGCCGCGCGGGCATCGCCGCGGCGCACTATGCGCGCGCCCATCGCCCCGGACGCTTGAGCCTGGCCCACGTGGCCGCATACGAGCGCATGCTCCGCGAGGCCGGCGTCGAGACCACGCGCACCGCTCCGCGCATTTTGCCCGATTATCGCGGGAAAGAGGCCCTGGAGCGCTACCTGGACGTGCCGGTGTAAGGCGCGATCGCCAGAGGTAACAACTTTATTTCATCGCAGCGTTGTGCGCCATGCGCATGACCATCGAGCATAAAGCCATATGCACACCATTCAGATCGAAGAACGCTGGTGCAAAGGATGCGCGCTGTGCGTCATCTACTGTCCTACCCGGGCGCTACAGGTGGCCGCGCGCTTCTCGCCGCGAGGGGTGCATCCCCCGGAACTGGCGCGCGCCGAACGCTGCAACGGTTGCCGACTGTGCGAACTGCTATGCCCGGATTTCGCCATCACGGTGACGGAGGAAGGCCGTGTCCACGCATAGAGAACTGATCCGGCGGGCGCTCGGCCCCAGGGTGCAATTCGTGCAGGGAGACGACGCCTGCGCCTACGGGGCGGTGCTGGCGGGTTGCACCTTCTTCGCCGGCTACCCGATCACCCCCGCCACCGAGGTCGCCGAGCGCATGGCCGAAATCCTGCCCCGTATCGGCGGCTGCTACATCCAGATGGAAGACGAAATCGCCAGTATGGGCGCGCTTATCGGCGCGAGCTGGACGGGGGCGAAGGTCATGACCTCGACCTCCGGCCCTGGTTTTTCGCTGATGCAGGAGAACCTGGGCTACGCGATCATGACCGAGACGCCCTGCGTGGTGGTCAATGTGCAGCGTTCCGGGCCGTCCACGGGGCAGCCGACGATGGGGGCCTATGGCGACATGATGCAGGCGCGCTGGGGCACTCACGGCGACCATGAGATCATTATGCTCTGCCCGGCGTCGGTGCAGGAGGCCCTGGAGATGACCATCGTGGCCTTTAACCTCTCTGAACGGTTGCGCACCCCGGTGCTGGTGTTCATTGATGGCGAACTGGGGCACATGCGCGAGCGGCTGGTCATCCCCAACGATGACGAGTTTGAACTGGTGGAGCGCCCGCGCGCCACCGATCGCGCCACCTACCGCCCCTTCGCCCCCGGTCCGGACCTGGTGCCGCCCTTCGCCCCCTTCGGGTCGGGCTTTCGCACCTTTGTGACCGGGCTGACCCACAACGAAGATGGCCTGCCGCGGGCCTCCAGCGCCGCCATCCACGATCAACTGGTGCGCCGGCTGGCGGCCAAGATTACCAACCATCTCGACCTGATCACGCGCTACGAAGAGTTCTACGCCGACGACTGCGAGATCGCCATCGTGGCCTACGGCATTACCGCCCGCACCTGCCGTGACGTGGTGGAGGAGGCCCGGCGCCGGGGCATCAAGGCCGGGTTGCTGCGGCTGATCAGCATCTGGCCCTTCCCCGAGCATATCGTCGCCCGCTGGGCCGAACGGGTGCGGGCCATGCTCGTCCCGGAGATGAACCTGGGGCAGATCGTGCACCCCATCCGCGAGGCCGTCGCCGGACGGTGCGTGGTGGCGCCATACGCGCGCATCGGCGGCGAGTTGCACAGCCCCGCCGAACTGCTGGAAGCGCTGGAGGGATTGCAATGGCAACCGGCCTGAAGATCAAGACCGCCGCCGAGTTGCGGACGAGCTACCTGCGGCAGGAGATGTTCCCGACAATCTTCTGCGATGGGTGCGGCCTCGGCAATGTGCTGAACTACACCCTCTGGGCGATTGACGACGTGGGGCTTGATCTCGACCGGACGGTGTTCGTGTCGGGGATCGGCTGCTCCTCGCGGCTCCCCGGCTATATCGATGCCGATGGTCTGCACACCACCCACGGGCGGGCGCTGGCCTTCGCCTCGGGGATCAGGGCCGCCAATCCCGAACTGACGGTGATCGTCTTCACCGGCGATGGCGACGGGGCGGGCATTGGCGGCAATCACTTGCTGCACACCATTCGCCGCAACATGGACATGACCGTGATCCTGGTCAATAACTTCACCTACGGCATGACCGGCGGTCAGGCGGCGCCCACCACCCCCGATGGCGGCTTCAGTTCGACGACACCCTACGGCAACATCGAGCATCCGCTGGACATCTGCGAGCTGGCGAAGGCCCTGGGCGCGCCCTATGTGGCCCGCTGGCCAGTGGTCTCGCCGGCGCAGCCGGTCAAATCGATTGCCGAAGGCATCCGCAAGCGCGGCTTCGCGCTGATCGAGATGCTCACCCCCTGCCCGACGGCCTATGGCCGGCGCAACGGGCTGAAGGAAATCGAGCAGATCTGGCGCTGGTACCGCGAGCACACGGTGCTGCTCGACGAGTGGGAGTGGGTGGAGCAATTCGGATCGCCCGAGGAGCGCGAGTCTCTGCGGGGCAAGATGAAGATCGGCGTCTTTCAGGATATTGAACGCGAGACGTTCGAGGAGCGCTGGGCCGCGCTGGTGGCGAGGGAAAAGCTATGAAACGCGAGATTCGCATCTGCGGCTTCGGCGGGCAGGGCGTGGTCACCGCGGGGGTCATCCTGGGCAAAGCGGCGGCGGTCCACGATGGGTTGACGGCCTGCCAGGTGCAATCCTACGGCCCGGAGGCGCGCGGCGGGGCGGCCCGGGCCGAGGTGATCATCGCCGATCACCCGATTGGCTACCCGGGCATCCACCTGGCCGATGTGCTGGTGGCGATGTCCCAGGAGGCCTACAACCGCTACGGGCGGGCGATCAAACCCGGCGCGACGGTAATCATCGATCCTGACCTGGTCTTTCAGCGCGACGAGGCCCAGCCGGTAACCCCGGTGCGGGCCACCAGGATCGCTGAGGACCTGGGCAACACCGTGGTGGCCAACATCGTCATGCTCGGCGCGGTAGCCGCGCTGACCGGCGTGGTCTCGCCGGAGGCGCTGCTGGCGGCCACGCTGGAGAGCGTCCCGGCCCGTTTCCGCGAGTTGAACCGCCGCGCGCTGGAGGCGGGGATGCAGGCGTCGGAGGCGCAAGGAACAGGCGCCTGACCGCGAAGTCAGGCCTCGCGCGAGAGGGTCCGGGCAGGGGAAGGGGGAAACCTGGTTTTCCCCTTCCCCTGCGGTAGGTGCGGATCTGGATGGCGGAGCCCTCCCGGGAACACGCCCCTTGAGACCCGTCTGGGAAGATTCGCCCCTCAGGGCAAATCCCAGCGATCCGGTTCCTCATACTCCTCGCGGCGCCAGCGCCAGCCCGGATCGATGATCGTTCCCGACTCGCGCACGGTGTAGAGTGCCTGCAGGGCGATATAGATGACGCAGAGTTGCTGCGCCCGGTTGCCCGGCTCTCCCAGCGGATGGCCGAAGGGCCACTTCAGATGAATGGCGCGCGGCGGGCGCACCCGTTCGGCGATCTCGCGCAGCCCGATGACGCACACGGTCGGGATGCCAAAGCTCTCGATGACCCGGGCGATCAGTCCCACGGACTGATTGCACAGTCCTCAGGCAGGGGTGAGCAGCACCGCGTCGATCTGCTCCTGCCGCAACATGCCCGCTACCTCGGGCGCGGTCCGGCGGATCAGGGTCTCGACATGGGGCGGCTCGATGTGCCCCATGAAGCTGTAACAGGTTCCGAGGCCGCCGATCGCCCCACGGGCGGCCAGTTCGCGCGCCAGTTCCAGCGGAAAGAGGATGTTGAGATCCCGCTCGGCGTCGGTGTGGTCGTAGTAGTCGTGGGTGATCATCAACTCGTCCACGGGCGTATCGGCGGGGATGACCCGGTAACTGGGATCGCCGTGCGAGTCGTGCATATCGAACGGCGTCTGCGCGCGCAGATGCACGCCGCCCGTCGTGACGAGGGCCAGCCGCGCCTCCCGCAGCGGCTTCTCCAGACGCGCCAGGGGCACCGGCTCGCCCTCGACGGCGTCGAACCATTGCCCCCAGAGCCGCGCCAGTTCGGGCGCCTGGGAGAGGAACTGCCCGAAGGCGCTCTCCAGGCGCTGCCGTAGCCAGTCGAAGTCATTCATCAGGTGTTCCCAGGTGTATACCCACCTCCGGGAGGAACTGTTCACATTTGGGGCAACCCATGCGCCTGTGAGCGGGGGCATCCCGCGCTCGTCGCGTCTCCGCGGGCAAGCTGCCCGCGCTCCCGGGAGAAATGTGAACACTTACCTCTCGGAGGGGTGGGGAAACCACATTTCCCCACCTCCCCGCCCGGGGTTCCGCATGCCCCTAGCGTGCCGCAATCCCATCGAGCAGGGTCTCGACGATCCGGGTTGCCGTATGCTCGTCGGCCAGGCGGGCGCAGGGATGGTCGGTGTGGAAGAAGGGGTAGAGCATCCCCAGCAGCAGCCAGGTCGTCAGATGGGGGTTGACCGCGCGCAACTCGCCCCGCGCCACCCCATCGCGGATGATGGCCTCGATCGGCTCCAGAAAGCCGCTGGCGTAGCAGCGCTGGATGCGCTCCCGCGTGGCCTCGCGCAGGCGGGGCAGATCCTGCGTGCCGAGACGGATGAGCGCGCGCTGGAGGGGGGCCTGGGCGAACAACCCGCGCACCAGAACGCTCAAGCGGGCGCGCGTGTCGGGGGCCTGGCGCGCTGCCGTCACCAGCGCCTCGGTCTCGGCGACCCAGTGCGTCAGCACCGCCTCCAGCAGGTCTTCCTTGTCGCGGAAGTGGTAGTACAGTCCGGGTTTGGAGATCCCCGCCGCCTCGGCGATTTCGCGCATAGCCACGCCGTCGTAGCCCTGGGCCACGATCAGCCGCGCCGCCGCGACGATGATCGCGTCCCGGACGCTATCGGTTGACTCGCTCATGGCGGGAATCCTTGTACTAACGTGAACATACGCCCTCGGCGAGGGGTGTGGGGAAACCGGGTTTCCCTACGCCCCCGCCCCCGGGAAGGTGAGGGCGCAGCCCTTGCCCAGGGGTCTGGGGAAACCGGGTTTCCCCAGACCCCCACCCGGTGGGAGGGTTTGGGAGGGCGAAGCCCTCCCAGGAAGTATGTTCATCCCGTCGGTGTGCGGCGCGAGCCGCATGGACGGCTAATGTGAACATGGGGAAACCGGGTTTCCCCATACCCCCGCCCGTGCGAAGGTGAGGGCGCAGCCCTTGCGCAGCGGTCTGGGGAAACCCGGTTTCCCCAGACCCCCGCCCGCGGGAGGGTGTGGGAGGGCGCAGCCCGTGCACAGGGGTGTGGGGAAACCCGGTTTCCCCACACCCCGTCCGCGGGAGGTTTTGGGAGGGCTGCGCCCTCCCGAGAAGAACCTTCATAGTCATCCCGTCGGAGTGCGGTGCAGCCGCATGGACGACGCTCGCCAGCGCCGGCGGCGCGCAGGTGACGGCCGGCGCGTGACGTGAACAACACCTGTAGGCATACGCGCTAGCCGGTCGCCATTTCCAATGCCCGCTGGCGCTCCGCGGTGCGGTCACGCAGGCCCAGGGCGGCCAGGGTCAGCAGGGCCATCAGCAGACCAATGGACAGGAAAGCGCGCGCGTAGCCGTCGAGGGGCAGCGTCGCGCTCGCGGCAATCAATCCTACCACCACCGCGCCAAGCAACTGGCCCACGCCCATTGTCACCGTCAGCAGGCCCTGGGCCGCGGCCCGCTCGCTCGCCGCGGTCTCGTTCAGCAGCACATAGCGCAGGGCTGCCCCCAGCAGCACCGCGAGACCCAGCCCCAGCAGCACCGAGGCCACGTAGAACAGCGCCAGGCTGCCTGGGAATAGACCGAGGATCAGCAACCCGGCCGCACTTAGTAGTGTACCACCAGTGATCACCAGCCGCGAGCCGAAGCGGTCAAGCAGGCGCCCCGACACGGGCGAGCCGACGGCCATGGCCAGCACGATCACCAGGAGCATGAAGCTGGCCGTGGAGGCGCTGACGCCGAAGGCAATGGTCAGCAGCGCCGGGATGAAGACCACCGAGGTTTCGGCGATGCCCGCGCCGACCGCCAGCACCGCCGTGAGGCGGATCGGGCGCGAGCGGAAGAGGGCCGGTTGCAGGATGGGCGCCGCGGCGCGCCGCTCGATCCAGACAAACACCGGTAGCAGCAGGACCGCCACCGCCAGCATCGGCGGCGCCAGGGGATCGATCTGCCCCTGGCTGAGTTGGGCCGGGTCAAGCACGGTGAGGCCGTAGGCCAGGGCCGCCAGGGCGGCCCCCAGGGTCAGCGTGCCGGCCAGGTCGAAGGGCGCCCCGGCGCGCGCGCCAGCGGTGGGCAGCAGGCGCAGGCTGAGGACGATCACCCCCAGCGCGATGGGCAGGTTGATCAGAAACAGCCACGGCCAGCCTAGCAGCAACAGCACGCCGCCCAGGATCGGCCCGATCAGAAAGGCGATCCCGAAGACCGCGCCCAGCAACCCCAGCGCCGAACCGCGCTGCTCAGGCGGGAAGGTGTCGCCCACCACCGCGCTGGCCACCGGAAAGATGCCGCCCGCGCTGAACCCCTGAACCAGGCGCCCCGCCAGCAGGACGGCGAACGTCGGAGCCAGGGCGACGATCAGCGAGCCAAGAGCGAAGCCGCCGACACACAGAGCGTAGATCCAGCGCCGGCCCGCGCGGTCCGAGAGGGCCGCCATCACCGGCGTGCCGACCAGGTTGCCGAGCACGTAGAGGGAAAAGACCCAGGCCAGGGCCTTCTCGGTCACCCCGAAGTCGCCCTGGATGGCCGGCAGGGCCGGCCCGACGATGGCGATGTCCAGCGCGGCCATCAACACGCCGACAAAGAGCAACCCCAATACCTGATTGCGCCGTCGCTCAATCGAAGTTGCCATGGTTTGCCTCCTCAAGTTACCGACCGGTCGGTCAGTTTTGAGGCATTATACCATACCTATGACAGGACGTACGCGGTGGAGGGATGCGGGGAGGGCCTGCGGCCCTCCCCCAACCAGTTGTTGCCCGCCCGCGGCGGGAGGGCCGTGGGGGGTTGCGCCGGGCCGCCCGGCCACCGCGGGTGGGAAAAGGGGCATGTGGGGAGGCGTAGCCTCCCCGCACCCCTCGACCGCGTACGTCCTGAGGTGAACATAGGCTCTCGAAGAGGGGCATGGGGAAACCGGGTTGCCCCATCCCTCAGCGGACGCGGGCCTCCGGCCCGCGCACCCAGGCCCCGGCCCCTGGGAGGGTTTGGGAGGGCGCAGCCCTCCCAGGAACAACCGTATGTGCATTGCGGCGTGGTGCGGCGGAGCCGCATGGACGGCTGAGGCGACCATCGTGCGCCGCGTTCAGCCCCCCTCCCAGCCTCCCCCCGCTGGGGGGAGGCGCCGGGTGCCCGCCCCCGGCAGGGGAGGGTCCGGGAGGGGGCCGGCACCGTGCCCGCGGCGCCGTGGCGCGGGCGGGAGGGCCTGGCCCTCCCGCAGGGGCGTGGGGAAACCGGGTTTCCCCATCCCTTCGCCCGGTGGGTGGGTGTGGGCGGGCAAAGCCCGCCCGCAGGGGTGTGGGGAAACCGGGTTTCCCCACGCCCCCACCCCGGGGAAGGTGAGGGCGCAGCCCTTGCGCAGGGGTCTGGGGAAACCGGGTCTCCTCATCCCTTCGCCCGGTGGGCGGGTGTGGGCGGGCGGCGCCCGCCCGCAGGGGTGTGGGGAAACCGGGTTTCCCCACACCCCACCCGGTGGGAGGGTCTGGGAGGGCTTTGCCCTCCCAGGAAGTATGTTCATCCCGTCAGTGTGCGGCGGAGCCGCTGATATGCAAGGAGCATCACGCATAGGCCGGCAGCCAGTCGCCGTGGGCGGTGATCAGTTCATCCACCAGCTCCCAGATCTGCTCGAGATCGAGTTCGGCGGCAGTGTGCGGGTCGAGCATGGCGGCGTGGTAGATGTGTTCGCGTTTCCCGGTGAGCGCCGCTTCCACCGTCAGCGCCTGCACGTTGATGTTGGTCTGCATCAGCGCGGCCAGGTGCGGCGGCAGGGCGCCCACCCGGGTCGGCTGCACGCCGTTGCGGTCCACCAGACAGGGCACTTCGACGCAGCAACCCCGGGGCAGATTGTCAATCAGCCCGTGGTTGGCGACGTTGCCATAGATGACCCGTGGCTGGCCGGTCTCCATGGCGTGGATGATCAGTGAGCCGTACTCGCCGGAGCGCGCGGCCCCCTCCTGGCGCTCGCGCGCCCAGTGTTGCCGCAGGTAGCCCGCCAGGTCTGGATCGCGCGGAGCGATCTCGGCCAGGCGGCGCTCGCGCATCTCGCGCTCGTAGTGCGCCAGCGCCGCCGCGTCACCGCGCTCGAGCAACGGGCGCATCCCCTCCCATTCGGCGATCTGCCGCTCGCAACGGGCCGGGTATTCGTCGAGGGGGATGTTGAAGCGCTCGATCAGGTCGGGCCGGTCGCGCTTGATGAACCAGGGCGTGTACTCGCTGATGTGCTCGCTCGACTCGGTCACGAAGTAGCCCAGGCGCCGGAAGAGTTCGTAGCGCACCCGGTTCCACGCCGGCACGCGGTCCTCCTCCACGATCTGGCGCAGGCGCGGGTAAAGGTCCGCGCCCCGGTGCGCGAAGCGCAGGTAGAAGGCCATGTGGTTGATCCCGGCGCAGAGGTAGTCGATTTCTTCCTCGGGCAGGCCCAGATCATAGGCCAGTTCGCCGACGGTGTGCTGCACGCTGTGGCACAGGCCCACCGTGGTGATGCGACTGGCGCGGCTGATCGCCCAGCAGTTCATGGCCATCGGATTGACGTACTGGAGCAAGGTCACCTCGGGACAGAGGCGCTCCATGTCGCGGCACATCTCCAGGAGCACCGGAATGGTGCGCAACCCGCGCATGATCCCGCCGATGCCCAGGGTATCGCCGATGGTCTGTCGCAGGCCGTAGCGTCTGGGGATCTCGAAGTCGGTCACCGTGGCGGGCCGAT
This sequence comes from Chloroflexaceae bacterium, assembly GCA_034434655.1. Lineage (GTDB taxonomy): Bacteria > Chloroflexota > Chloroflexia > Chloroflexales > Chloroflexaceae > JACAEO01. The sequence goes on along the minus strand of DAOTYR010000617.1, from coordinate 3,944 downwards.
AGCCGCCGACCTGGAACATGGCAAGCGCGTAGTCGGCTCCGTCGAGCGCCCGCTCGCGCGCCGTGGTGGCCTCGATCCGCGGTCGCGCGTCGAGACTCGCTGCCAGGAGATGGGCCATGCGCTCCGAGTCGCGCAGGCGCTCCGGGTCAATGTCGAACAGCCTGATGGTGGACCCGCGCAGTTCGGGGAAGCTGAGGATGTCGCCGAGCAGGTTCCGCGCGAAGACGGTGCTCCCCGCCCCGATGAACGTAATGGTGGGCATAGTGGTCTTCCCTATCTGGTACGACTGCTCCGTTCGGGCACATGTGATGGGCCGGCCCTCGCCCGGTCGGGCCGAAGCAGGAGGGCAGTTCCTGCTTCGGCCCTACTTCCCCACCCGGCGTAAAGACTTTGTTACTCCCATCACTACGCCGGGGCGCTATCATGAGGCACAACGCTCCCGTGAACAGGAGTTGTCCACGGGAGGTGCTGGGAGGGTTGCGCCCTGACGTGAATATGGGGGAACCAGGTTCCCCCATACCCTCGGTTTGCATCGGGCGTTGTGCCGCCCGGCGGCATGGGAGGCTGATGTGAACATATGCTGCGAGAGCCAGTACGTTCACCTCAGCGCATGCGGCGCTGCGGCCCCCCTCCCAACCTCCCCCCGCTGGGGGGAGGAGCCGGACTCCCTCCCCCAGCGGGGGAGGGCTGGGGAGGGGGCAATCACCTTCGTTGCAACGGATTGCCGCTCGAGCAGAGGTGTGGGGAAACCCGGTTTCCCCAGACCCCCACCCGGTGGGAGGGTTTGGGAGGGCTGCCCCCACCAGGAACAATGTTCATCCCGGCGTTGTGCGCCGTGCGCATGACGGTCTCACATCTACAATCCGAAATCGTGTTACCCATCGGTTTGAGGAACCACGGAAGGAAGATCGCCGATGGACGCTCAAGGTACGGCGGTGGCGCCTGCCACGCAGGTGATCACCGCTCCGCAAACGGGCAATGTGTATGTCAATGCGCAGCCATGGGCGCTGACAATCTCCGACAACTTGCGCGCCACCTTCGTGTTTGACCGCGAGGGGCGCCCGGTGAGCTGTTTCCTCAATGGTTGCAACTACCGCTTCGGGCTGTCGGGGCTGGTTCTGATGAAGGTCTCGCGTCCCGGCGCGGCCAAACTGCGCCGGCTCCTCTCCGACGACGAGAGCGCCCGGCTGCGCGCCAGCGTGCGCGAGCATGTGACCCGCATTGCCGCCGGCATCGCCGCGGCCGTGCCGGACGAGGTGCGGGCCTGGCTCGAGCAGATCCTGGCCTGGGATGAGGCCCGCGACCGGGCCGATCGCGAACGCTTTCTGCGCATCTACCGTCCGGTCAGCATTGTGCCACCCGACCAGTACCGCGCCCTGGTGCTGCAGGTCACCGAGGGGTGTAGCTGGAACCGTTGCAGCTTCTGTAGTTTTTACCGCGATCGGCGCTTCCGGATCAAGACGGTTGCGGCGTTGCGCGAGCACATTCACCAGGTCAAGGCGTTTCTCGGGCGCGGCATCAGCATGCGGCGCACGATTTTTCTCGGCGACGCCAACGCGCTCATTGTTCCCCAGCCGCGCCTGCGCGAACTGTTCGCGGTTATTCGCGAGGAGTTTCCCGGCAGCGAAGAGGGTCCCTCACCCGACCTCTATGCGTTCCTCGACATCTTCGGCGCCGCGCGGAAGAGCAGCGAGCAGTACGCCGAGTTGCGCGACCAGGGGCTGCGGCGGGTCTACATCGGGCTGGAGAGCGGCGACGACGCGGTGTTTCGCCTGCTCAACAAGCCCGGCACACCGCAACAGGGGGTCGAAACGGTGGCGCAACTGAAGGCGGTGGGTCTACAGGTGGGCATTATTCTGCTGGCCGGGGCGGGCGGCGCCGATCTCGCGCGCCGGCACGTGGCCCGCTCGCTGGCGGCTCTCTCGGCCATGGAGCTGGACGCGGGCGACCTGGTCTACATCTCGCCGCTGATCACGCCCGATGATAGCGACTACGCGCGCCGCGCGCGCACCCTGGGCCTGGCGCCCCTGTCCGCCGACGAACTCGCGGTCCAGCTTGAAGAGTTGAAAACCGGCGCGTGCGCCGCCACCGGCGGGCGCCCCCGCGTGGCGCTCTACCATATCGAGGAGTGGCTGTATTAGCGCGACGACGACGCTTCGTCGCGGTGGGGGTTGCGGGGGCCTGCGGCCCCCGCACCATCCCAGACGGGCAGGCGCTACACCCCAAGCGCGGCGACGAGGGCGTCAATCGCCGCCTGTTCCTCAGAGGTGACCTTTTTGCCCCCCATGCCAAGGAACCCGCCCTCTTTGACCGCCTCGGCCGCGGCGTAGGCGGCTTTCACCAGCACCTCCTTGTAGGCCCTGGCCTCCTCGGGAACGTTCTTCTCTACCAGGCCCGCCGCCTGCTTCGCCGCCTCCAGCGCGTCGGTCATGCCCTCGGCGGTCAGGTCGTCCACGCCGGAGTGGTAGAGCGCCGCGAGCAACCCGGTCGGGGCGACGTCCTTCACCGACTCGCGCACCGAGTCGAGCGCCGCGGCGATCTCCTGGGCCGTTTTGCCGGCGCTGGAGGGCGCGGCGGCGATCACCAGGGCCGTGGCGGCCATCGGCCCGTTGCGCACCTGGGTCCACTCCTGCGCCGAAAAACGCCCTTTCATTTCACGCACCTCGGCGACCTTTCCGAGCACAGCGTTGACCAGCGTCTCCTCATCGCCCTTGCGCCGCTCGACGCTGCGCGCCTCGCTCTTGAGTTTCTTGATCAGCGCATTGGTGTCCATGCCCTCTTTCTGCATGGTGCTGTTGAGGAAGCCGAGCATCAGCGGGCCCACCATCCCCACCAGCGGGGTGATGTCGAACCCGGTGGCGTCTTTGATCGTGGCGACAACCACGCGGCTCTCGTCGCCGAAAAGGCGGTTCAACACGTCTGCGCCGGCATCGCCGCCGGTCAGCGCGCCAAGAAAACCGGACAGATTGCCCAGCACCCCCGCGTCGGCCTGCTGTACCGCCTCGGCGATCTTGACCTGGCCCTCGGGAGTGTCGGTGGCCAGCGACAGGCCCCGCGTCAGCAGCGACAGGGCGATAGTAACCCCCTTCTGCACTGTTTCCCCGGACATCCCAAACCGCTGGCCAACCTGCGCGTACATGTCCGGCGTCATCATCGCCTCGAGCGGAGCGAACATCGTGGACATTGGCATTCCTCTCCTTGCGTGAGCTAACTCCGCGCGCCGCCCGTCGCGGCGCGCTCCGCGCGTAGGGTATCGATCGTGACGTAGCTGATCCCGCGATCAGCCAGTCGGGTGAGAATCTGATCGGTCAGGTCGGCCACCGGCGGGCCGGGCAGCGTCTCGTGCAGGACGATGAGGGATCCGCCCTCGGTCTGCCGCGTCACCTGGCGCACGCTCAGTTCCGCCGGCAACAGCCAGTGCACCGGCATGATGCTGCAGATGACCGGCTGGTAGCCCCAGCTCAGCAGGCGCCGGGCAAGCGCCCGGCTCAGGTGCCCGTAGGGCGGGCGCACGCAGGCGATCGCCGCCGGATCGCGCCCGCTATGGCGCGCCAGCAACTCCCGCGTCCGGTCGAGCATGGCATGCAGCGCCTCGGGGTACTCCACCAGGAACGAACGGTGCCGGTAGCCATGGATCATCAACTGGTGGCCGGCGGCAGCCGCGGCTCCCACGAGTTCGGGCATCCGCTCCACCCGCTCACCGAGCCACGAGAAGGTGGCCGTGACGCCGTGTTTCGCCAGGACCGCCAGCAGCGCGGGCGTATCGCGCTCGTGCGGCCCATCGTCGAAGGTCAGGGCCACCCGGTTCGAGGCGCGGTCGCCCGACCAGAGGACCTCGGGGAACTGTCGTTCAAGCTCGCGCACCGCGTCGTTGAGCGAGGCGACGGTGTAGGCTTCGACGAGTTGGAGCAAGGCTTTCATAACCAGGAAGTTCCTGGGAGGGC
>DAOTYR010000616.1:0-1686 GCA_034434655.1 Chloroflexaceae bacterium | reverse complement strand
CCGCGGGGCCGCGTCTGGCGCTGGTCGCCTCGCTGGTGGCGCTGGGGGCGCTGGAGCACTGGTTGCTTGGCCTGCCGGCGCGGCGCCCCGCGACCGTCGCGGCGCGGCAGCCGGTCGAGTAGCCGGGGGTTGGCTGGTACGTGTTCGCATGTCTCCTGGGAGCGCGGGCAAGCTGCCCGCGCTCCCGGCCCAGGTTCACCTCAGACCTCCATGCGGCTGCGCCGCACCCCGACGGGATGAACATACGATTGTTCCTGGGAGGGCTGCGCCCTCCCAGACCCTTCCACCGGGTGGGGGTCTGGGGAAACCGGGTTTCCCCAGACCCCTGCTCGAGGGCTTTGCCCTCCCAGACACTCCCGCAGGGGCCGTTGCCGCCGACTTGACGATTTTCTCACCGGTTATGCATTGACGCCGTAATACCGGTGGAGTATACTCGCCCGTGGCGTCCTGGCCGGGGCGCATGTATATGTGCCTGCACACGGAGCATAGCGCATGGCAGCACCGGAGACCGAACCGCGATCCTTTTCGCCTCTGCGCCTCTTTTTTACCGGTTTCGCGATGGGTATCGCCGATCTGATCCCCGGCGTTTCGGGCGGCACCATGGCGTTTATCCTGGGCATTTATGAACGCCTGCTGGCGGCGATCAAGGCCTTCAATCTGAACCTGCTGCGGCTGATCGGGCGGTTCCGCTGGCGCGAGGCGCTGGCTCAGGTTCCCTGGGGCTTTCTCATCCCCCTCGGGTTGGGGATCGGCGTGGCGGTCATCTCGATGGCCCGGGTGATGCGCTACCTGCTCGAGAACCAGCCGGTGTTCCTCTTTTCGTTCTTCTTCGGTCTGATTCTGGCCTCGATTATCGCCGTGGGAGCGACGGTGCGCTGGCGACCCTCGTCGGCGGCGGCACTGCTGGTCGGCTCGGTGGGCGCGTACGTCCTCGTCGGCCTGGTGCCCCTGACCATGCCCCACGACCCGATCACGCTCTTCTTCAGCGGCGCGGTGGCGATTATGGCCATGATCCTGCCGGGCATCTCCGGTTCGTTTATCCTGCTGATCCTGGGCCAGTACGCCTACGTGCTCGACGCGGTCTCCGATCTGAACCTGCTGGCGATCATCCCGGTGGCCCTCGGCGCCGTGGTGGGTCTGCTGGGCTTCGTGCGCCTGTTGAGCTGGCTGCTCCGGCATTACCATCATGTCACCGTGGCGGTGCTGATGGGCTTTATGGTCGGCTCGCTGCGCAAGATCTGGCCGTGGAAGGAAGTGCTGGAAACCACCCTCGACCGCCACGGCGAGGTGATCCCGCTGCGGGAGCGGAACGTGTTCCCCCAGGTCGCGGCCCCGGAGTTCTGGGTGGCCCTGGCGATTGCCGTGGCGGGCTTCGTGCTGTTGAGCGTCATTGATCACCTGCAGACGGGCAGCAATCCCGTCTTGAGCTGGACGGGGTGGGGCCAGCGCGCGCCGGCGCTGCGTGACGAGGGCGCCGCGGCGGGAGAGCCTGGTTCCGCCGCCTCCTCGTGACGTGACCGGTCTGTGGAGGGGGTGCCGAACAACGTCCCCCCCACCCAAGGTAAGGCGTATGCCCCCGGCGCACGCGACCATCTGCCCCCGATGCGGTGAGGAGCTCCCCCCCGGCGCGCCGCGCTTCTGTATCCACTGCGGCGCGCAACTGCTCCCGCACGCCCCCGATCCTGA
>DAOTYR010000615.1:0-7689 GCA_034434655.1 Chloroflexaceae bacterium | reverse complement strand
AGGTCAATATAGGCCGGTTCGAGTTCAATGCCGATGAAGTTGCGACCGAGTTTGCGGGCCACCGCGCCGGTGGTGCCGGTGCCGAAGAACGGGTCCAGCACCACATCGCCGGGATTGCTGGAAGCCAGGATCACCCGGTACAACAACGCTTCGGGTTTCTGGGTGGCATGGGCCTTCTTGCCGTTGAGCTTCACGCGCTCCGGGCCAGTGCACAGGGGGATGCGCCAGACGTTCTGCATCTGCTTTTCATCATTCAGATGCTTCATGGCATGATAGTTGAAGGTATACTTCTTCTGATCGGCTGATTTTTTGGCCCAGATCAGGGTCTCGGTGGCGTTCTGGAAGCGCGTGCCGCGAAAATTGGGCATGGGGTTGGTTTTGTGCCAGATAACATCGTTGAGGATCCAGTACCCCAGATCCATCAGGATGGTCCCGACGCGGAAGACATTGTGGTACGAACCGATCACCCAGATGGTCCCATCGTCTTTCAGCACGCGGCGGCATTCGCCGAGCCAGGCGCGCGTAAAGGCGTCGTATTCGCCAACACTGGCAAATTGATCCCACTCCTCATCAACCCCGTCAACCAGGGTCTGGTTCGGGCGCAGCAGTTCCTGCCGAAGCTGCAGGTTGTAGGGTGGATCGGCGAAGATCAGCTCAACCGACCGGTCGGGAAAAGTCTTCAACACCTCGACACAGTCGCCCTGCATAATAGTATTGAGCGGGAGCTGTGAACGGTCAGGCTGGTTGGGTGAAGCCTTGCGGGGCATGGTCGTGGTAGCGTGAACCTGGGAGCGCGGGCCTTTGCTGATGAACCGCCGCGTTCGCCATTGTACGTGCCTGGCCGCTCCGCGTCAAACCCCGGGGAGGCGCGTAACTGTTCACACCCGGAGTAACCCACGCGCCCGGGAGCGAGGGCGTCCCGCCCTCGTCGCGTCTCCGCGGGCAAGCTGCCCGCGCTCCCAGGAGAACTGTGAACACGTACGGGATGCGCAACGTTGTTTCTTGGGAGGGCTACGCCCTCCCAAAGCCTCCCACCGGGTGAGGGGATGGGGAAACCAGGTTTCCCCATCCCCCTGCTCCAGCAGACTATGTGCGCGTAAAGAAAGGAGCCCGTATGCCCCTCCATTCTAATCCGGTTCTGACGCGCGAGTTGCGCGGGCGCATCCGCGGCAGGCGCGCGATGGTCATGCTGGTGATCTACCTCGCCATCACCGCAGTGATCACCCTGCTGGTCTATGCCGCGTCGGCCAGCGCGTTCGGGCGCGGCATCAATGACCCTGAGGCCGGTCGGGGCATCGGCAAGGGCATCTTCCTCACCGTCATGGTGGCAACGCTCGTGCAGGTCTGTGTGATCAGCCCCGCGCTCACGGCGGGGGCGATCTCCGGCGAGAAGGAGCGCCAGACCTACGATCTGCTGCTCATCTCGCTGCTCTCGCCCTGGCAGATCGTCCTGGGCAAACTGGTGGCGGCGCTGGCCTTCGCCCTGCTGCTGATCATCGCCGCTATGCCCCTGGCGGGCCTGGCCTTCCTCTTCGGCGGCGTTAGCGGCACGGAGTTGATCATCGGCGTTATCGGCATCCTGGTCACCGTGGTGTGCTACGCCACCATCGGGTTGCTGGCATCGGCGCTGATGCGTTCGACGCTGTCGGCCACGGTGCTGGCCCAGGGCCTCGTGATCGCCCTGTTGCTGGGCGTGCCGTTTCTGTATGTTGTCATCTCCACGCTCACCAATGCCTTCAGCGGGCCGTTTGAGCCATGGTACGTCTATCTGATAGGGCTGTTCATCTCCATCCACCCCTTCATCGCCCTCGGCATCACCGCGGCCTCGCTCGCCAATGGGGAAAATCCCTTCTTCTTCGACGTCTCTACGCGAACGGGCGAGATCATTGTGCCATCACCCTGGATGGTCTACGTAGCGTTCTCCGTGCTCGTCACCCTGGTCTGTCTGTTGCTCTGCATACGGCTGCTCAGGCCGGTGGAGTATGCCGCGCCGCGCCGCAAAGCGGCCCGGCAGGCACAGTAATCTGTAACGCGCGTTCCCTGAGGTGACCATCGCTCCCAGGGTTCAGCCCCCCTCCCAGCCTCCCCCCAGCGGGGGGAGGCGCCGGACTCCCTCCCCCCAGCGGGGGGAGGGCTGGGGAGGGGGGCCGTCACCTTGGCCGCGAAGCCGCGACGCGGGCGGGACGCCCACGCTCCCAGGCGCGGGTGGTACCCCTAACGTGAACATAGGCTGCTGGAGCAGGGGCGTGGGGAAACCGGGTTTCCCCGTATCCCCGCCGCCCCAACCCTCCCACCGGGTGAGGGGCTGGAGAAACCGGGTTTCCCCGGCCCCTGGCTCCACCCTATGGCGTTCCAACCAGCTCCACGGCGTCAATTTCGGCCCAGGTGGTGGCTCCGGCCCGCTGGTCCACCGTCAGGCGGGCGCCCACGACGCGCGTCAGGGTCTGGGCGAAGGTGACGCTCAGCACGGCGGGGCACGTCTCCGCCGGGGCGGGGGTGGCGGTGTAGACGGTTCGGGCCTCGCCACGCTCGTCGAGTAGTTCGATCTTGCTGATGAAGCCGGGGGTGTAGCTCTGGTGGACATTGAGGCCCACGGCGAACACCGGGGTGGCAAAGCGCACCTCCAGGGTCTCCAGGGTGTTCGGCGCAGCGGAGGCCCAGGCGTTGGGACTGTCCTGGCAGCCGTCCACATCCGGCGGGCCGGTGACGCCGGCGGGGTCGTAATCGGGGGCGTAGAAGGTGCTGGCGCTGGCCTCGACGGCCCACTGCCGCAGCAGGTTTTCGCCGGGAAGCGCCGCGCCTGGCGTACCCGTGGCCGGCTGGGCCAGCGCGGTGGCAACCGCGGCCTCGTCCGTCGTGAGGCGCAGGGCGGTGACGGCGCTGTACTCGCCGCTGTTGTCGCTGACCCAGACCACGCCGCCCGGTCCGACGGCGATGCCGTTGGGCAGGCTGAATTCGCCGGGCGCGGGGATCTTGCCCGGCGCGACCGCTGCCCCGCCCCGCGCGATGACCACGCCTGATGGGGCCAGTTTGAGCACCCCGGCCGCGTAGGTGGCGACGTAGATATTGCCCTGCTCGTCGAGGTCAATCGCGCCGCCGGCGAAACTCTCGCGGGCAGCGGGATCGCCGAAGCGGGCCACTTCCGCGCCGCGCGGATCGAGCTTGACTACCACGCCGCTGAAGCTATCGGCCAGATAGACAAAACCCGCGCCGTCCAGCGCCAGGTCGGCAGGGGCGAGATCGGCGGGCAACTCGATGCGCTCGCGCAGGTTCCCCTCGGCGTCGAAACGCGCCAGACTGCTCACCACCCGCCCGCTCTCGGGGCCAGGGCGGGTATCGAGCGCGTAGACGCTGCCATCTGGCCCCAGGGCGATGCGCTGGGGCGACGAGAAGCCAAACTGCTCCGGAGCGTTGCCCGGACTGCCCCAGCGCCCCACGAAGACGCCGTCGGCGCGAAAGCGGGCGACGGCGTTGCGTCCGTAGTCGGCCACGAACAGATCGCCATCGGGGGCGCGCGCCACATCATAGGCGTCGAGCAATTCCTCGCCGCCAAAGGTTCCGATGAGCGCGCCATCGGGGGCGAAGACCCACACGCCCCGACTGCCCTCGGCCAGATAGAGCGTGCCATCGGGCGCGGTAGCCAGGCCCCGGGCCGAGACGAAGCGCCCCCCGGGCGGCCCGCCGCTACCGCCGAGGCGCAACACGAAGCCCGCCGGCCCGGTGGCGAGGATGGGCGGCTGTTCGGCCCGTTGTCCCGTTGCGGGCGTGGAGGTGACCGGGGGGAAGAAGCGCAGACTGGCGAGGATCGCCGCGTACAGCTCGGCGCCGCCGGCGGCCCAGGCCCGAGGCGCCGCCTGGCCGAGCACGCGCACTGCCGCGGCGGGACCGATCAGCACCGTGAGCCGCCCGGCGCCCCCGGCGGCGCTCAGGTCGGCGGAGAGCCCGGGGTAACCGTCCACGCTGATGGCGCTGGTCGCGCTGAGGAGATAGCCGGCCTCCTGGGCCGCGCTGCTGCTCACCTCGAAGAAACTCTCCGGATTTTCGAGCGCTGCCGGCCCGAAGCGCGTCGCCAGCACGTCCAGGGAGGTAGCGTCAACCGTCACCAGCAGTTCGTCGCCGGGCGCCACGCCGGCCAGCGTCGCCGCGCTGGGGGCCAGGGTCGCCGTGGACGACACCACCCGGGTCGCCCACCCGGCGGGGTAACGTACCTCGACCCCGGCCTCCTCCAGCCGCAGGGTCGCGTCGAGGCGTATCGGCGTTGGCGAGGGCGGGGCGACGGTGGGGAGCGGCGAGGGCGCCGGCGCGGGCGCCCCTGGCAGACCCAGGCCGCAGGCCGCGAGCAGCACGGCGGTCAGGGCGCAGCAGCCTGCCCGGCGCGCCAACGAGATAGATGCTCTCAGCATGATCCACGCACCTGCACTAACGTGAACATAAGCTCTCGGAGAGGGAGATGGGGAAACCGGGTTGCCCCACGCCCCCGAGAGGGTCTGGGAGGGCGCCGCCCTCCCAGGAGAACCCTTTTATTCCTTTGTGGATGCGGGCCGGAGGCCCGCGCACCCAGACCCCCGCCCACGGGAGGGTCTGGCAGGGCGCCGCCCTCCCAGGAGAACCCTTTTATCCCTTTGTGGATGCGGGCCGGAGGCCCGCGCACCCAGGGCCCCGCTCGCGGGAGGGTCTGGGAGCGCGCCGCCCTCCCAGGAACGAGCTTCGCCATCCAACAGCGTCCTAGGCGTCGCGCTCGCTCCCCGCCATCCCCGGGCGCGCATGGCCCTGGCCGGGAGGATCGTTCCGGCCCGGCGTCTGATCGTACAGGTAGACCTGCTGCGTCGGGTAGGTAATATCGATCTCCTCGGCGCGGAAACGCTCGATCAGGGCCAGGTTGATCGCCTGCTGAACGTCCATGTATACGTCAAACTCTGGCGAGAGCACGAAGTACACCACTTCGTAGACCAGATCATACGCATCGAGCCGGGCCAGATGCGCGCGGTCGAAGCGCGCCTGCTCCTGGGTCTCGATAATCGCGCGGATGATACCGGGAATGGCCCGCAAAGCGTCAACGCTAGTTTCATACGACACCCCGATCGAAAAGACGATCCGCCTTTCCTGCATGCGCCCGAAATTGCGAATGCGACTCCCCAGCAAATCGGTATTCGAGAAGATCAACTGCTCGCCCGAAATGCTGCGCACGCGGGTGGTTTTCAGGCCGATCTCTTCGACCGTGCCCATCTCGCTCCCCACACTGATGAAGTCGCCCACCACGAAGGGCTTGTCAAGCGCGATGGAGAGCGAGGCGAAGAGATCGCCGAGGATGTTCTGCACTGCCAGGGCAATGGCGATGCCGCCGATGCCGACGCTGGCCAGCAGGGCGGTCACCTCGACGCCGGGGATGTTATCGAGGATGAGCAAAAAGAGCAGCACATACAAGGCCAGGCGGGCGACGAAACCGAACAGGCGAGCCGTGCCGGCGGCGGCCGGGTCCTGCTGGCGCGCCTCGTAGCGCGCCAGCCAGCGCGCGATCAGCGCGTTGCCCCAGATGCCCAGTTGGATCAGGAAGAGGATGATCGCCCCGGCGCGCAGAAAGGCTTTGACCCGCGGATCGAAGGCCAGGGTCAGGCTGCCGGCGTAGAGGGCCAGGAAGAACACGATGGGCCGCGCTGTGGTGTGGATCACGGCCTGGCCGATATCCTCGAGGATGGCGTTGGCGATTGGCGGGCCGAGGCGCAGGCGCCGGCTGAAGAGCCAGCGCCCGATGGCGACGCCAGGCAGCACGAGGATCACCGTCAGCAGCGCCAGCAGCCAGCGCAGCAGCGTATTGCCGAGGATCACCTGGTCGAGGAGCGGGAAATCAGGCATAAGGCTGGAGATGAAGCTCCGTTCTGATCGGCATCCGCGGTAGCAGGTGCGTGAGCGGAGCGACGGATCACACAGCCTTATGATAGCAGATGTTCCTAGCGTGAAAAGAAGCTGCTCACCGACCCGCATGCGGCGCTGCAGCCCCCCTCCTGATCTCCCCCCGCTGCGGGCAGGAGCCAGACTCCCTCCCCCCAGCGGGGGGAGGGCTGGGGAGGGGGGCCGGCACCGTGCCCGCGGAGACGCGACGAGGGCGGGCCGCCCGCGCTCCCAGGCGATGTTCATCGCGGCGTTGTGCGCGAATCGCATGGACGGCTAACGTGAACATAGGCCCCAGGAGTGTGGGGCAACCGGGTTTCCCCATCCCTCAGCGGACGCGGGCCGGAGGCCCGCGCACCCAGGCCCCGGCCCCTGGGAGGGTTTGGGAGGGCGCAGCCCTCCCAGGAACAAACGTATGTTCATCGCGGCGTTGTGCGACGGAGCCGCATGGACGGCTAACGTGAACATAGGCTCTCGAAGAGAGGTATGGGGAAACCGGGTTTCCCCACGCCCCCGCCCCTTATGGTCTTTGAGAAATTCATCCGCTATCCCGCGCTAGCCGTCGGGCTAAAGCCCTCGGCTAGGCAAGGCGAAGCCCGCCTGCGCGGGCTATGCCGGATTATGTATTCAAAGACCATTAGGGGCTGACAGAACGGATGAGCGACACCCGCAACGGTCAGGTCGGGGATGACAAGGAGTGTGGGCAAGCGCCAGCATCTGCGGCAGGTCGCGTACCATCATCATCATAACCCACCTGTGTTGTCCGCCCCTAAACCTTGTGGGAGAAGGGGGCAGGGGGGATGAGGGGCAAAGGCGCATAGAAATGCGGAACATCGTTGGGAGCCAGGGCATCCTGCCCTCATAGACGCGACGAAGGCGGGATGCCCTCGCTTCCAGGCGCGGGTGTGACCTCAGGTGTGAACGGTTTCCTTCTCCCACAAGGGGAGTGCAGGCGTCTGACCACCCCAAACAAGCGACGGAACGCCGGGGCTTCTCCACACGCCTGTCCCTGCAAAGAAGCGCGGTCTTGCTGATCAACGTCTGTCCCTGGTATAATCAACCCAGACAACCGGTCCCGCGATTGTGCCTGCGACGCGGGCAAAAAGAGCACTTCTCCCACAGACACTATGACACTGGAACCGCTCTTCGCCACCATGGCCCAAGCCGTCGTTGGTTCCCTGCTCGAGATGACCGGCCTGGCAGAGCGCACCCGCGCCGCCCTCAGTCGCGACTCGACGCACTGCGCCTTCCAGACCGCGCTGGAGCAGACGTATGCCGCCTTCGCCCGCCAGCACCCGGAGTGGACAGCAACGCTCTTTGACAAAACCTTCCTCAACAGCCCGGATGTCGTTCGGCTGCTGGCCGAACTGCTCACCCGCCGCGGTCAACCCGACCCGGCCCACCTGGCGCGTCTCTTCGCCGCGCACCTTGGGCATTCCGACCCCGACCGCTGGGAGCGGCTGGGTGATGCCACCCGCGCCGCTGCCGACTTCCTGCGCCGGCTGGAGGACGAACTGGCGCGCCAGGACGCTCTGCAACTCCTTTACGACAGCCGCGCGCTGGAGCGCATTGACGAACACACCAGGGCTATTCCCCGGGTGCTAGAAGCGCTGGAACGCATTGCCGAAGACACCGGGGCTATTCGCCAGGCGCTAGAAGCGCTGGCGCACAACCGGCAAACGGCAGCCGACCTCGATCTCCTGCGGCAGGCCCTGCGCAATGGTCAGATCACGCTGGCGACCGGCAATCGCGCCGTGGCGCTAGGCGGCAGCGCCGACGGCGCGGTCATCATCACCGACG
>DAOTYR010000614.1:0-6282 GCA_034434655.1 Chloroflexaceae bacterium | reverse complement strand
TTCGTGATCGGCGCGGGGAAGGCCGGCGCGCCCATGGCCCGCGCCGTCGCCGCCGTCCTCGGCCCACGCCTGACCGAGGGCCTGGTGGTGGTGAAGGACGGCCACCTCGACGGAGCGCCCCCGCCCCGCGTTGCCATCGTCGAGGCGGGGCACCCCGTACCCGATGAACGGGGCGTCGCCGCCGCCCGGCGCATGGCCGCCATGCTCGGCAACCTTACCCCGCGCGACCTGGTGATCGCCCTCATTTCCGGCGGCGGTTCGGCGTTGCTGACCCTGCCCGCTCCAGGCGTCGCCCTCGCCGATCTGCAGGCCCTCACCGCCGATCTGCTCGCCTCGGGGGCGAGCATCGGCGAGATCAACGCCCTGCGCAAGCACCTCGACCTGGTGAAGGGCGGCGGCCTGGCGCGCATGGTCCACCCGGCGGCCCTGGTCACGCTGGTGCTCTCCGACGTGGTCGGCAGCCCCCTCGATGTGATCGCCTCCGGTCCGACTGTGGCCGATAGCAGCACTTTCGCCGATGCCTGGGCCGTTCTGGAGCGTTATGGGTTGATCGAGCGCGTGTCTGGCGCCATTGCCGCCCATCTGCGCGCCGGGATGGTCGGCGCGGTTCCCGAGACGCCCAGGCCCGGCGATCCGGCGCTGGCTAAGGCGAGCACCATCCTGGTGGGCAGCAACCCGATCGCCGCCGATGCCGCCCTCGCCGCCGCGCGGGCCGCCGGTTTCCACGCCCTGCTGCTTACCACGTTTCTTGAGGGTGAGGCGCGCGAAGCGGGGCGCTTCCTGGCCGCCGTGCTGCGCGAACTCGCCGCCAGCGGCAGGCCGCTGCCCCGTCCGGCATGCCTGGTGGCCGGCGGGGAAACGACGGTAACCCTTCGCGGCGACGGGCGCGGCGGGCGCAACCAGGAACTGGCCCTCGCCGCCGCCCTGGCTCTCGCCGGCACGCCCGATGTGGCCCTGGTCGCCCTGGCTACCGATGGCGGCGATGGCCCCACCGATGCCGCCGGCGCCGTCGCCACCGGCGACACCGTGGGCCGCGCCCGCGCCCTGGGCCTCGACCCCGCCGCCCACCTGGCGCGCAATGATGCCTATCCCTTCTTCGCGGCCCTCGATGATTTGCTGCGCCCTGGCCCGACAACAACCAATGTGAATGATCTGGCGTTTTTGTTCGCATGGTGAGGCAGGGGCGTGGGAAACCGGGTTGCCCCACGCCCCTGCCTGTGGGTTGATCGCCGCGAGCACCGCCCTCCGCGCCTCCCTCCAACGGTGACCAGCAACGGTCGCACAGCGAAACGCTGGCTTATACCATTTCCGATTGCAGATTTTGGATTGCAGATTGCCGCACATGGCGTCACGATGAGCGATGACGGCAACGACAATGCGGAACTGCCAACTGGATTTGGTATTAGAACCCCACCTCAACGATGGTGCGCCCGGTGCGATCCTGGAAGAAGCCCACCCCGTCCTGGATCAGGCCGACGTAGAAGCCCATTTTTGTCTCCCGCTGCAGCACGCGCACCCGCCCGACGATAGTGATCTCTTCACCGGGCATGAAAAAATCTTCGACCCCGGGCGCGCTCCACTGCTCGGGGGGCCTGGCGCTGAGCGCCCAGCGGAAGGGGTAGCGTCTGGCCCCCCCACCGCTGTTGGCGTCCCAATCCATGCCCAGGCGCCAGAAACCGCCAGCCTGGGCGGCGTAGCGCCCACCCTCGACCGAGGAGAAGACCTCATCGGTGGTGTACTCGAAGCCGCTAGGCGGGCCATAGGTGCGGATGGGCACGGCGCCGGTGTTCCGCACGCGCACGGTGACGGTGATCACTTCGCCAAGCATGACCCGCTGCGGAGCGATGTAGGCCGAGACGATCCGCGCCTCGGGCTGGCCCACGTTCGCCAGTTCGATTGCCCCCTGGCGTTGCGCCATGTTGCCGAAGCGATCCTCGGCGCGCACCGTGTAGGTGTAGACCCCCGCCGGCAGCAGCGCGCCATTGGGGCGTTTGCCGTTCCAGACATGGTGCTGTTCGTAGGGGCCTTCGTCTTCGCGCGTCACCACAGGGATGACCTCGCCATCGGGGGCGATCACCTCGATGTCCACCGTGGCGCTCACGGGCAGCCGGTAGGTGAACTCGGCGACGTCGTCGATCGCGTCAGCGTTGGGTGAGATCATCGCCGGCGTAACCGTAAGGTTCTCGATGTCGGGCAGCGGCATTTCGTCCCCAGTAATGGTGAGCGCCAGACGGCGTTCCTCGCGCTGACCGGCGTCGCTCTGAGCGGCCACGACGATGGTGTAGGCGCCGGGGGGCAGCAAGCGGCGCACCAGCACCGGGTCGCCGGTGGGCGCGGTTCCATCGAAGCGCAGCACGTAGGGGTCACGGCTGGCCACGCGGGGCTGGGCGCGCCGCAGATCGTAGCGCGCGCCGCTGGCATCGAGCACGTAGATGTCCACCGTGGCGTCGCGGCCCACGGTGTAGGCGATGGTCAACGGCGCGTTCGCTTCGGCGGGGGCGAAGGTATCGGCGCTGAGCGTCACGTCGCCGAGCAGCGGCCCGCCGCCGCAGGCGATCAGCAGCAGGGCCGCGCCCAGCAGGGCGGTCAGAATACCGGCGATGCGAGTCATTTGCATACGGTGGGGCACCCCTCCCGGTTGCGCGCGAAGTTACAACAGAGCGCGCAGTCGCGTAAAAGTCTACCACACAACCGGAGAACCCATGCGAGGCGCGGAATGAGGAACAGATGAAGCCGCGCTGGCGCCGGTCGTGCCTGGTATAATGCCTGCGGCGCCTGCACACCACGCACAGGAGGGCCTGAGAGGGCGGAAACTCTCCTGGAACATGGTTCTTTGCCACCCCCATGGTGCGCACACCGCGAATGGCCTATGGCAACACTCATGTATCTGCTGACCGCTCTCTGGCGGGGATGCGTGAAACTCTGGCGCCGGCTGCGCCGCCGCCGCATCGACTGGGTGCGCATGGAGGTGAGCGGGGCCTTGCCCGAACTGGCCGAGCCGCTGCTGTGGTGGCAGAGCCGCTTTGGCGGCGTCGCCACCCCCGTGAGCCTGCAGAGCCTCCGGCGGCGTTTCGAGCGCCTGGCCGATGACCCGCATATTCGCGGCGTGGTGCTGGTCATGCGCGATCTCGGCGCGGGGTGGGCCGCCATGCAGGGCCTCCACGAGATCCTCCGCGGCTACCGCGACACCGGCAGGCGCGTGGTGGCCTATCTGCCCTCCGCCGATACGCGCGCCTACTTCGCCGCCTGTGGCGCCGACACGGTCGTGATGCCGCCCACGGCCTATCTGAACCTGACCGGCCTGCGGGTTGAGGTGACCCTCTTCGGGGACGCCCTGCGCCTGGCCGGGCTGGAGGCCGAGGTCATCGCCGTGTCGCCCTACAAGAGCGGCGGCGACCAGTTGACCCGCGCCTCGCTCTCGCCCGAGGCCCGCGAGCAACTCGAACGGCTCATTGATGACCGCTTCACGATGCTGGTTGAGACCATCGCCGCCGCGCGCGGTCTCGGCAACGAACAGGTTCGGGCGTTGATTGACCGCGCCCCCTTCAGCGCCAGCGCCGCCTGCGAGGCCGGCCTGCTCGATGCTGCGCTCTACGAGGATGAACTGGAGGCCTTCCTGCGGCGCCTCGACCCCACCGCCGCTCCGGCGAGCACGACGGCGCATGCTTCCGCCGCCAGGGCCAATGACGGGCTGGCGCTGGTTGACTGGCTGCAGGCCGACCGCTGGCTGCCCCCACCCCCCGCCCGCCGTGAGCGCCGCTTTGTGGGAGTCATCCCCGTTGTCGGGGCCATCGCCAGCGGGCCAAGCCGGCGCTCGCCCCTGCCGCTGCCCATCCTCGGCGGGAGCCTGGCCGGCAGCGACACCATCGCCCAGGCCCTGCGCCGCGCCGAGCGCGACACCCGTGTAGCCGCTGTGGTGATGCACATCGACTCGCCGGGCGGCGACTCGTTCGCCTCCGACCTGATCTGGCGCGAGGCGCTGCGCCTCAGCCGGCGCAAGCCGCTGGTGGTCAGCATGGGTGACGTGGCGGCTTCCGGGGGCTACTACATTGCCGCTCCGGCGCGGGCGATCATGGCCCGCCCGGCTACCCTCACCGGCAGCATCGGCGTCTACGCCGTGCGGCCGAACGGCGCCGCCTTGCTCGAACGGGCGCGCATCGGCGTGGGGGTGATCAGCCGGGGCGCCAACAGCGGTCTCTTTTCGCCCCTGCGCCCGCTTGAGGCAACCGAGCGCGACGCCCTCACCCGCACGGTGTTCGAGACCTACGCCATCTTCAAGGAGCGGGTGCGCGAGGGTCGGGGCATCGAGGAAGAGCAACTCGAGCCGATCGCCGGCGGGCGCGTCTGGACGGGGCGCGAGGCGGCCCTGTTCGGCCTGGTGGATGACCTGGGGGGACTGCCCGCCGCGGTGGCCCGCGCCCGCGAACTGGCCGGCCTGCCCCCCGATCCCCGCCCCACACTGCTGATGGTGCGCGGCGGGGGCCGGCGTGATCTCCTGCCGCGCCCCTTTCCGCCCGGCGAACCCCAGAGCTTCCTCTCCGCCTTGCTGGAAGAAGCCCTGCGCACCCGCGTGCTCACCGCGCTGCCCTTCGTCTTCCGCGAGGTCTGATGATTCGGGGAAACCGGGGTTCCCCGCGCCCCTGCCTCTAATCCGCCTGGGCGGGGAGCGCCTGGCGCGTCAGGGCCCGCCCGCCCGCCAGGGAGGGCACGAGCGCCAGCAGCACCAGGCCCGCCGCCACCCGCATCGCCAGGTCGAAGCCGGCGGCCAGGGTCGCGGGCGGCGCGGCGGTAATCGGGCTGATCGGGCCGCCGTGGAGGGCGAACACGCGCGAGGCCCAGACCGCCCCGGCGAGCGCCACCCCGGCCGTCTGGCCCAGGTTGCGCATCACCGCGAGCAGGCCACTGGCCACCCCCAGGGCCTCGGGCGGGGCGTTGCCCAGCACGGTGCTGTTGTTGGGGCTCTGGAACAGGCCCACTCCGACGCCGAGGGCCAGCAAGAAGCCGATCAGGTAGGTCAGCGGGGTGTTTACGCTGGCAAAACTCAGCCCGATCAAACTGGCCGCCGCGATCAGCAGGCCAGCCAGGGTGAGCGCCCGCGGCCCGATGCGGTCGGAGAGCCGCCCGCTGATCGGCGCGCTCAACGAAAGCGCCAGGGGCAGGCCTATCAGCGCCAATCCGGTGGTCTGCAAGTCGAGGTTGAGCACGAATTGCAGAAAGAGGGGGGTCAGAAGCAGATTGAAGGCCAACCCTAGAAAGAGTAAAAAGCTCGCCAGCAGATTGAGAGAAAAAGCCGGCGCGCGAAACATGCGCAGCCTGATCATCGGATGGGGAAAGCGCCACTCCCAGGCCAGAAAAGAGGCCCCTGCCGCGCCAGACAGCGCGAACAGCCCGGCGATGCGCGGATCGTCCCATCCCCAGATCGGCCCCTCGGTGAGCGCAAGCAGCAAGCCCAACAGGGCGGCCATCAGCAGGAGCGCGCCCACTCCATCGAAGACTTGCTGGCCCACTGGCGCCCGATCAGGGGCAAGGCTGCGCAGAGAGAGCCAGATCCCCGCCATGCCCACCGGCACATTCACGAAGAAGATCGCCTCCCAACCGACATAGCGCAGCAGCACGCCACCGAGGGCCGGGCCGATCAGGATCCCCGCGGCCACGAACGAGCCGATCGCCCCCAGCGCCGTCCCGCGTTCGCGCGGCGGAAAGGCCGTAACGAGCAGCGCCGGCCCCACCGCCTGGATCATCGCCGCGCCCACCCCCTGCAACACCCGAAAGCCGATCAACGCGCCGATGGTGGGGGCCAGCCCGCACAGCGCCGAGGCCAGGGTAAAAACCCCAAAACCCGCAAGGTACACCCGGCGTTTGCCGAACATGTCCCCTAGCCGGCCCATCAGCAGGAGCAAACAGGAGATGGTCAGCAGGTAAGCCAGCATCACCCACTCGACCACGTTGAGGTTGCTGTTGAACGCCGCAACGAGGGTGCCCAGGGCAATGTTGACGATAGAACCATCTATCGTGGACAGCAGCACGCCGCTGCCCACCGCCGCCAGCGCCCACCATTTGCGCGAATAGTCATTCACCGAAGATCCTTCGTCACTGCGGGGCCAGGTTGCCATATTGTAGCACCGGTTGGAAGGACGATACCATTTCAGCCGTCCATGCGGCTCCGCCGCACAACGCCGTAATGAACATAAGGTTATTCTTGGGAGGGCTACGCCCTCCCAAACCCTCCCAGGGGCCGGGGCCTGGGTGCGCGGGCCTCCGGCCCGCGTCCGCTGAGGTATG
>DAOTYR010000613.1:0-7583 GCA_034434655.1 Chloroflexaceae bacterium | reverse complement strand
ACCCTGGTGATGGTGCGCGCCGATGGCGATGAACGCGAACGCGCGACGGCCATCCTCCATCGCGACGGCGCCGCCGACGCCACTACCCTGGAGGAGGAGTGGCGGCACAAGGGCCTGGCGTAACGCCCGGCGTCGGGCGCCGCGCACCGCGCCGCCGTGGCAATGACGGAAACCATCGTCCGTCTCCGTCGCCACAGGGACGCGCGGGCGGGTGGTGTACGGCGCTACGCCATCCCAAACCTCCCGCGGGCCGGGGGTTGGGGAAACCCGGTTTCCCTGGCCCGCTCTCTGAGGGACTATGTTCACCTCAGCCGCCCATGCGGCTGCGCCGCACAACGCCGCACTGAACATCGCCTGGGATCGCGGGCGTCCTGCCGGCGCCACGGCTTCGCGGGCACGGTGACTGCCCCCCTCCCCCGCCCTCCCCCCGCTGGGGGGAGGGAGTCCGGCTCCTCCCCCCAGCGGGGGGAGGTTGGGAGGGGGGCTGGGGCGCCGCCTGCGCTGAGGTGGAAGGGATAGGCTCTCGTAGCCTATGGTCACCGCAGCCGTCCATGCGGCTGCGCCGCGCGCCGACGGGATGAATACCGGTTGTTCCTGGGAAGGCTGCGCCCTCCCAGACCCTCCCACCGGGTGGGGGGATGGGGCAACCCGGTTGCCCCATCCCCCTGCGGGCGGGCTGCGTCCTCCCCGACCCTCCGGCGGGCGGGGGCAAGGGGAAACCTGGTTTCCCCACACGCCGGCACTCTGTTCAACCGGAATTGATATTATACCGCCACGCAATTGGTGATTATATTGAAATACCTGCATTTATGCAAAAGGAGGCAAATTCCGAATTTTTCATATTCATTGGATATCAGCCTCCCAAATTATTGAAATCTCAATCGAATGCTGCTAAGATAGCCCTACACACCTGTGAAACTTTAACCAGGCTTTAAGCGATGACAGCGTGGTCACGCTTCTGGCGGGATCTCCGAAGCGTAGCGCGGCGTATGGCCAGACGTTACGCCAGGAAGTGGACAATGTGCGAGGGATCGCACGGGGAGGAACTATGCGCGACCTGGTCATCATTGGCGGCGGCGCGGCGGGTCAGGCGGCGGCGATGTATGCGCTGGGCAAGGATCTGGATTTTCTGTTGATCTGTGATCAGCTTGGTGGGCGCGTTGAGCGGCCGGCGCCTGTCGAGAAGGATTATCTGGTAGGCAGCATCCTGGTCCACTATGACGGCCCCGACCCCGAGGATGAGGAGCGCGCGTTGATCGGCAGTTCGGCGGTGCATCTGTTTGAGGATCTGTTGCGTTCGCATCAGGAGTTCATGCTCAACGACCGCGTCAAAGCGGTGCGCCGTGAGAGCGATGCGTTTCTGGTCGAAACGGAACGTTCCGGGCCGATTGCCACCGCCAGCGTGATTGTCGCCACCGGCGTCACCCCGCGCCGCGATCTGCGGCTGAACGGCAGCGCCGGTTTGCTGGCCGACCTGGGCCATAGCGCGACGCAGCATGCCGGCGCGCTGGTTGGCAAGCGGGTGGTGGTAGTGGGTGATACGTTGCAGGCGCTCTACAGTGCGGCGGAGTTCGCCGCGACCGCCCTGCAGGTCTATCTGGTGCTGCCCACCGAGGCGGCGGCCGACCGCGCCGAGGTGCGCCTGCTGCAGCAGCGGCCCAACATCGCCGTTCTGCCGGGCTACCAGGTGATTGATGTGGCAGCCGAAGGCGGCATGCGCGTCCTGGTGGTCCGCCGCGGCGACGAGGTGAGCCGGCTGGTGGCGGATGTGGCCTTCGCCGATCTGGGCTATGAGCCGGCGAGCGCCGTGGTGCGCGACCTGGGGGTGGTCGGGCCAGGCGGGTTTGTGCAGGTGGATCGCGATGGCGCCACCCGTATCCCCGGCCTCTTCGCCGCCGGCGACGTCACCCGCCCCGAGGGCGAGCAGGTGCTCACCGCCATCGGCGATGGCGCCCGCGCCGCCCGCTGCGCGCATTTCTACCTCTTGACCCGCACCATGCGCGGGAGTGGCCAGGGCGTGGGTGTGGCCTGGGGCGCCGGGCAGGACACCTGAGCGGGTGTGACGAAACGTTTTGTTAGCGCGAATGACCGCCGGGTTATGGTCTTTGAGCAATTCATCCGCTATGCCGGGCTGGCCGTGGGGCTAAAGCCCTCGGCTACGGAATGCGAAGCCCGCCTGCGCGGGCTAGAGCGGAGTATGTATTCAAAGACCATAACCCGGGAGCGCGGGCACGCTGCCCGCGCTCCCCGCGCCGTTCTTCCCGGGAGGGCTGTGCCCTCCCAACCCCTCCCGCGGGCGGGGGTATGGGGAAACCCGGTTTCCCCATCCCCCATCCTCACCCGGCGCGTGGGCGCGCGGCCGCGCGCCGCTGCGGCGGGGCGGGTTCCCAACCCGCCCCTACTCTTCCTCGAACCCCGCCTGCGTAAACTTCAGCGTCCGGCTGTTTTCGGTCACCACGCGCACGACGTGGTCGGGGACGCCGTCGGGGATGTCGGCCTCGATCTCCAGGGTCACGCGCACCCTGGCCCCCACCAGCGCCGTCAGGTGGGCGATGACCTCCTCGGCGATGCGGCTGGCGTCGCGCCCGGCGCGCTCGGCGCTCAATGCGACGCTGCCGTGGAAGCGCCGCAGCAGGCGCGGCCGGCCGCTGACGCCGCCGGCGCTGACCCCGCCGCCGGGCCTGGCGGCGCCGGTGTCTGCGCCCACACCCTCGCCGGCGATGGTTGGAGCGCCGCTATCGCCGGGCATGGCGACCGCGGCGCCCGCTCGTTGCTGCTCCTCCTCCTCGCGCCGCCAGCGCGCGGCGGCCTCGGCGTCGAGCTGGCGCCTGGCGACCTCCGGCCGGACGATCAGCCCCCCGTCGTGCTCGCCAGGCTCCACCAGGGTCATCGCGCGCAGCCCGCGGTAGCGCCCGGCCGCCTCGTCGTAGCCCTCGGCGTAGGCGAAGGCCTCCGTCTCCCAGGTCACCGAGTTCACCCCCGCGCGGATGGCCGCCAGCAGCACCTCCGGGTCGCGCAGGCGCGGCAGGTAGTGGTAGCGCCCGAAGTCCTCGATGAGCTGCCGCACGCTCACGTGGTCGCCGCGCCACAGCGGCACGCGGTCCAGCTCTAGTCGCAGGCTCGAGGGAGCCAGGCTGAGGATGAGCAGATCGTCGCTCCGCAGCTTCTTGCTCGCCCGCGCAGCCAGCGCCTCCTGCCCGCTCAGGCGGAGGGCCTTCCACTCCACCGGGGCCTGCGGCGTGGCCTGCGTCGGCGCCAGCAACCACTGGTAGGTCTCCGGCAGGCGCGCCGTCACCACGCTGTCGGCGTTGACCCGCTGCGTCTCGGCCTGCCGCACCTGGTTGGGCGACAGGTCGAGGGTCTCCTTGTCGGCGAGGATCGACTCCCAGGCCAGGTATTTGCGCAGCGCCTCGTCCAGATCCTGCACCCGCATGCTGTCGGCGGCCAGGAAGACCAGGCTGTTGCGGTAGAGCCGCGGGGCGTTCCCGCGTTGCTCCAGAATCGCTCTGGCCCGGGCCTCGGCGGGATTGTCCGCGGCTTTGCTGTAGGGCGCGTCAACGCCCAGCACCACCAGCCGGGCGTCGAGATCGTCGGGCACGTCGGCGCTGGCGCCGGGCAGCGGGTGGATGCGGCGGAAGTCGCCCGTGTGGCGCAGGTCGGCCCGCAGGCGCCGCTCCAGTTCGGCCAGCACCCGGTCGGGGTCGCGCCTGAGCTGCTCGGCGCGGTCCTCGGCGAGTCTGGTGACCGTGGGCTGGGTGGCGTACCAGTAGCGCGGCCCGTCCTGGTAGAGGTAGGTCGCTGCGGCCGCCAGGCGGCGCAGGGCGTCGCCGAAGATCGCCGGCGACTCGCCCGGCATCACGCAGCCGAGTTTGATGCGCCGGTCCTCGATGCCGCGATTGGCCGCGGTGAACGTCGGGGCCGAGCCGAGGTAAATGGCGCGCGCCACGCGCCGCGTGGCGGCATATTTGCCCAGGCCGGACACCTCGCGGTCGATCTGCACCGGCAGCGACGCCGGGCCGTCCACGTCCTTTTCCAGGATGGGCGCCCAGTTGTCGGAGAGGTAGCGGGTCAGTTCGAACTGCACCCGCGGCTCGTCGAGCGGGATGTTCGCCGGCATGATCAGCGGGTTGCGGTCGCCCTTCTCCCACAGGCTATGGATCACCGCCGCCATCAGGCGCAGCACGCCACGGGTGCGCTGGAACTTGACCAGGGTCGACCAGTCGGTGTAGAGGCGGTCGAAGACCTCGGGGTGGATGGGGTAAGCGGCCTTGAGGCGCTGCTCGTAGCTGCTGTCGCGACACTCGGGGGGGAACTCCTGGGCCTGGCCGCGGTAGAGGTCGGCGAAGGCCCGCGCCACCACGTCGCGGTCCTTGAACTGGGCCGGGTCGCGCAGCGGCTCGAAGAGCCGCCGCCGGACGATCTCGAAGCCCTCTTCGGCGCTGGCCGGGCGCCACGAGGACTCGAGGCGCCCGATGACGTTGCGCAGCCGGTCGAGGGCCTCGCGGCCCCGTTGCCCGCCCACCTCGGCGTCGTCGGCCCGGGTGTAGGGCGAGCCGGCGGTGTCGGAAGCGGGCAGACTGATCACCAGCAGGCAGTTCTTCGCCAGCCTGGCCGACTCGGTCAGGGCCTGGGCGAAGCTGAACTGGGTCTCGAAACTGCCCCCCGGCAGGTCGCTCTGGTCGTGGAGCTGGCGGGCGTAGGCCACCCACTCGTCGATCAGGATGAGGCACGGCCCGTAGTCGTTGAACAGCGCGCGCAGGGTATCGCCGGGGCTGGTGGCGCGCTCGTCGTCGAGGCGCACGCGCTCGAAGGCGTCGCGCCCGCCGAGTTGCCATGCCAGCTCGCCCCACAGCGTGCGCACCAGCGTGCCGTCGGGCTTGCGCGCAGGGTTGCCGGGCGAGATCTTGTTGCCCACCAGCACCACCCGGCGCGCCGTGGGCGCGGTGATCGAGCCGCCCTCGCGCTCCCCCTCTGGAGGAGGGCGCCCGACTCCTCCCCCCAGCGGGGGGAGGGTGGGAGGGGGGCCGGCCCCCGGCGGGGGGAGGGTGGGAGGGGAGGATGGCCGTTGCTTCTGCCCTGCCGCCTCCTGCAGCACCCGGTCAATGCCCGCCAGTTCGGTGGGATTGACCCCGCCGAAGAGGTGGTAGAGGGCCAGCATCGAGTGGGTCTTACCGCCGCCGAAGTTGGTCTGGAGTTGCACCACCGGGTCGCCGCCGGCTCCGCTCAGCCGCTGGATGGCCCCGGCGAGCAGGCGGGTCAGGCTCTCGGTGAGGTAGGTGCGGCGGAAGAACTCCACCGGGTCGCGGTACTCGTCGCCGCCCTCGCCGAGGTGCACCTGCCAGAGATCGGCGGCGAACTCGGCCTGCTGGTAACGCCCGCTGGCCACGTCGGGGTGGGGCGTCATCACCTCGCGCCAGGGCTTGAGCCCGCTCACAGCGCGGCTCTCCAGGGGGCCGGTGGCGACCTTGCGGCGCTCGCTGCGCACCTGCTCATCGAAGCGCAGGCGCAACAGTTCCATCTTCATCCGTTCCAGCTCATCGGCCTGGGGCGCGGAGATAGCGGTGAGCAGGCGCGCGGCCGAGTCGAGGGCGCGGTAGGCATCGTCGGTCGAGAAAGGCTCCTGGTGGGCCCACTTGTTGCGAAACTCGCGCAACTCGCTCACCAGCGAGCGCTCGGCGTGGCCCAGCGTCTTGCGGAAGACCTCGTGCCACTGCTCCCACATCAGCTTGAGCAGCGCGGCGATGTCGAGGTGCGGCGTTTCGTCATCGCGCCAGGTCAGTTCATTGGGCCATTTCTCGGTGACGCGCGACACCCAGTACTTGCCGTACTGGGCCTGCAACTCGCGCTCGATGAAGGGCTGCAAGCCCTGGCGCAGCAGGTCCATTGCCTTGCCGACGCGCTCGGAGTTGGTGGTGGCCACGGGGTCTCCTTTTTACCGCAGAGGGCGCAGAGGTTCGCAGAGGTTTTTTTATATTTTTTATTTCTCTGCGTTCCTCGGCGTCCTCTACGGTAAGATCATAACTTATGAACGATGCGCTTGATGCCATCTTTCAGATGCAGGACATGGAAGTTGATCAGCAGGCCAAGCTTACAGCCACTGAGTTTCAGGTATGAGAGCAGCTGGGCCTCGTGGATCGGCAACACGTTAGCGACTGCCTTTAGCTCCACGATGACCGCATCTTCAACTAACAGATCCAGCCGATAGCCAGCATCAATCTCGACACCATCGTACACAACTGGCAGGGTGACCTGGGTGAGCACCTTGAGGCCGCGCTTGCGCAACTCGTGCGCCAGACAGACCTCATAGGCGCTCTCGAGCAGCCCCGGCCCCAGGGCCGTATGCACCTTCATCGCCGCATCCACGATCTGGCCGCTAATCTGGTTCAGTTCCATAGATGCTTTTCTCACCGCAGAGGACGCAGAGGCGCGCAGAGGTTTTTGCTTTATTCTTGCCCTCTGCGTTCCTCTGCGTACTCTGCGGTAAACATACTACTCTGCACCGCCGCGCCCCGTTGCGCCGCCAGCCGCGCCAGCTCCGGCCAGCTCTGCGCCAGGGCGTTGTAGCTCCACGCCTCGGCGGGGCGCTTCTTGCGCTCGCAGATGGCGTAGAGCCGGTAGGCCAGCTCGCGGGCCACGTCGGCCTGGCTGCCCAGCTTCGCCGCCAGCTCCGCCGCCGCCGTCTCGCCGCCGCGCTCCAGCGCGCGGATCAAGGAATGCACCCCTTTCCAATGCGTGACGCGCGCATCGCCGGACGGGTCCCAGTCGGGGGCCAGTTCGGCGGGCTTGAGCAGCCGCACCTTGCCCCGCTTCGCCGCCACCATGCCCGCCCCGGCCAGCCCCTCCACGCTGGTGTTCTTGGCCTTG
This sequence comes from Chloroflexaceae bacterium, assembly GCA_034434655.1. GTDB lineage: Bacteria > Chloroflexota > Chloroflexia > Chloroflexales > Chloroflexaceae > JACAEO01. Next base: position 719 of record DAOTYR010000613.1, on the reverse strand, counting down.
GAGAGGGTCTCGGCCACCCCGAACTCGCCCTCGCCGAAGCCGTGCTGCTCGAACCAGGCCAGCGCCCAGCGCGTCTCGGCGTCGAAGTCGCCCTCCTGCTCGGCCAGGGCCTCGTCGAGGGCCGCGTTGATCAGCGCCAGCGCCTCGCGCACGCTGAGCGGCGCGCCGCCGGCGTCGAGCACCTTGCCGTAGCGGGTGAAGACGGCCATGCCGGGGCCGATGGCCGCCTGGGCCAGGTCCACCGGGGCGATGCTGCCGCGCTGCATGGCCTTGAGCGCCGCCGGCAGCTCGGCCCGCAGCGCGGCCACGAAGTCGCGCCGGGTGATGGTTGGCGCAGCTTGAGGGCGGGGGCGGCAGACGAGGACGATCGAGGAGGCGAGGGCGTTGGAGTCTTTGCCTATCAGTCTATTGCTCAACTCGGTTCGCATCGGCCAGGTGCCGCTGATGGCGAAGCCGGCCTGGATCACTGCTTCCAGGAAGGTTTCCCACCCGGTGGAGGAGTGAGGGGAGAGGAGTGAGGAGTGAGAGGCGTGAGAGGAGTGAGGGGAGAGGAGTGAGGAGTGAGAGGTGTGATCGAGCGAAGCGCTCTGCTCGCTCTTCGCGCTCTGCTTGCTCTTCTTGCTCTGCTCGCTCTTCGCGCTCTGCTCTTCCCGCACTTCTTGCTGCTTGTAGGCGTAGTAGATGGTGACGGGGAAGGCGGGGTGGGCCTGGGCGGCCAG
>DAOTYR010000612.1:0-6915 GCA_034434655.1 Chloroflexaceae bacterium | reverse complement strand
TGAACAAATGTTCGCAAACATCCTGGGCGAGAGGGCTTCGCCCTCCCGAGCAAGCGCCTGTGTTCCTCCCGCGGTTTTACAGACTTCTGGCAGGACGCGCGCAATGGGGGGTGCGGGGAGGTGCAACTTCTCGGTGTCCCTCCACCGGGAACGTAGGCATGAATCCTGTCGCACGGACCAATCACCACGATGAAGCGCTTCCTTCCGGTGATGCTGGGGGTGATCCTGGCGGCGGCGCTGGTACTGATCTCCCAGCGGGAGACGGAGCGGCGCCTTGCCCCGATCTGGGCAATCAGCAGCTTCGACGGCGTCCGCTTCATCGCCGGCGCGCGCGAGCCGCCGTCTCCCCCCGTCTCGATGCCGCTGCCGACGCTGATGCCCCCCGCGCCGCGGGGCTTTACCCCCGCGCCCCCGGGTGAGCGCCCCTACGTGCCCATCCTGATGTACCACTACGTGCGCTCTGTGGACCGCGCCGCCGATCCCCTGGGGTTCAGTCTCTCGGTAACGCCCGAGCACCTCGACGCCCAGCTCGGCTGGCTCACGGCCGCGGGCTACGAAAGCGTGCGGATGGATGCCCTGGCGGCCTGTATGCGCGGCGAAGGCCCCTGTCCCCTGCGGGCGGTGGCGCTCACCTTCGACGATGGCTACGCCGATGCCTTCACCACGGCCCTGCCCATCTTGCAGCGCCACGGCTTCGTGGCTACCTTCTACATCGTGAGCGGGTTTGTCGGGCAACCGGGCTACATGGGATGGGAAGAGATCCGCGCCCTGCGCGACGCGGGGATGGAGATCGGGGCACACAGCATCTCCCACCCCGACCTGACCGGGTTGGGGCTGCAGGAACTCCGGGCGCAGGTCGGGCAGTCGGGCGCGCTGATCGCAGCCGAAATCGGCCAGCCGGTGGTTAGCTTTTGCTACCCCGGGGGGCGCTTCAGCGACACGGTGGTGGCCGTCACCCGCGAGGCAGGCTACACCTCGGCAACGACCACCATCCAGGATGGACCGCAGAGCGACCCCTTCACCCTGCCGCGCCTGCGCATCTCCGGCGACCTGACCCTGGAGGGCTTTCAGTGGATGGTGGCGGCCTATCTACCGTAAGGCATGGTTTGTAGGAGATACACCGTTCACAGTGCTCCGCCCCCCTCCCAGCCTCCCCCCGCCAGCGGGAGGTGCCGGACGCCCTCCCCCAGCGGGGGAGGGTTGGGGTGGGGGCGAAGAGCTTATTTGCAAAGTATCGTGTCTAAGCCAGGGCGCACCCCTCCGCGCGCACGGGGAATGATGCAAAAAGGTGGGGAAACCAGGTTTCCCCACGCCCCTGCCTGGTAGGGAGTGGGGCAAGCGGGTTGCCCCGCGCCCCTGCCACAACGAATGGGCCGGGAGGGCTTCGCCCTTCCAACCCGTAACCGGATAACCTGGTTATGCGGGAAGGCGCTTAACGCCTCACAACATCCGGGCGATTCTGATAAGGGATAAACTCGCGCGCCAGTTCGCGCGGGATGCGCCCGAGAATGTGGGTGCCGGCGTTGTCGTACTCCTCGCGTTCCACCACGCCGCGCCGGTGCCAGAGCGAAACCAGGTCATTGCGCTGGTAGGGGATGCGCACATCGAGGGTGACCATCGCCTCGCCCAGGGCCATCTCGATGCGCGCCCGCAGGGTGTCGAGGCCCCAGCCCTGGAGCGCCGACACGGCAACGAAATCGCTCGGCAGCCCCATCTCCGATACCAGGGTGGCGACATCGGCAGCCTGCAGCCCCTGCATCAGATCAACTTTGTTGAGCACGGTGAGCATCGGGCGATCGGCCACGCCCAGATCGCGCAGGGTCGCCTCGACGGTCTGGGCGTGTTCCTGGGCGTTGGGGTGGGTCAGATCCACCACGTGGAGCAGCAGATCGGCCTCGTTGATCTCCTCCAGGGTGGCGCGGAAGGCGGCGATGAGCTGGGTGGGCAGTTTTTGAATGAAGCCGACCGTATCGGTGAGCAAGATCTCCTGGCCACCCGGCAGGATAATCTGGCGCGTCGTCGGGTCGAGGGTGGCGAAGAGCTGGTTGGCGGTGTACACATCGGCGCCCGCGAGGGCGTTGAGCAGGGTGCTCTTCCCGGCATTGGTATAACCCACCAGGGCCACCACCGGGATGCCGCTCTGGCGCCGGCGCTTGCGGTACAGTTCGCGGTGACGGTGGACATCGGCCAGTTGGGCCTTGAGCCAGGCGATGCGCCGGTCAATCAACCGGCGGTCGATTTCCAACTGCGTTTCACCAGGGCCGCGCAGACCAACCACGCCACCCGCCGAGGTGCCGCCACTGGTGCCCGCCTGCCGTTCCAGGTGCGTCCATTGGCGCCGCAGGCGCGGGAGCAAATACTGGTACTGCGCCAGTTCGACCTGCAGGCGGCCTTCGTGGGTCTGGGCATGCTGGGCGAAAATATCGAGGATCAGCGCCGTCCGGTCGAGCACCCCTACCTGGAGCACCTCTTCGAGGTTGCGCGTCTGGGCAGGACTCAGCTCATCGTCGAAGATCACCAGCCCGGCGCCGAGTTGCTCCCGCAGGGCCGCGACCTCTTTGACCTTGCCGGGGCCGATGAAGAACTTGGGATAGGGCTGATCGAGCCGCTGGAAGACGTGGCCGACCACTTCGAGGCCGGCGGTTTCGGCCAGCATGGCCAGTTCACGCAGCGAGTCCTCGGCGCTCCAGGGGCTGTGGAAACTGGCCACCTCGGCGCCGACCAGCAGCGCGCGAATGCGGGGCGCCGCGGTTGGGTACAGACGCTTGCCGTCCTGGGTTCGTAGATCTTCGATGGCTGCCTCCTCCTTGTGCCACGATCCGCCGGTGGCGGCGTGGGATGGCGCGGCCATCCCACGCATGGTTTTCGCCTGTTACTGTGATTATAACGCTTGCCAGGCGGCGAGACAAGCGACGTTGGGGGAAACCCGGTTTCCCCACATCCCCTGCGTGCGGGCGGCCCCCGCCCCAACCCTCCCGCCGGCGGGGGCCTGGGGAAACCTGGTTTCCCCACACCCCTGATCGAGCGGCAATCCGTTCCAACGAAGGTGCCTGCCCCCTCCCCAGCCCTCCCCCGCTGGGGGCGGGAGTCCGGCTCCTCCCCCCAGCGGGGGGAGGTCAGGAGGGGGGATTCAGCGCCGCATGCGCGTAGGTGAGCAGCCTATGTTCACCTCAGCCGTCCATGCGGCTGCGCCGCACAACGCCGCGATGAACATACGGTTGTTCCTGGGAGGGCGCAGCCCTCCCAGACCCTCCCGCGGGTGGGGGAATGGGGAAACCCGGTTTCCCCATTCCCCTCTTCGAGAGCCTATGTTCACGTTAGGGAAGTTCCCCCGAGGGCGTCGTCTGACCCTGACCCGCCTCTTCCGTCTCGGCATGCCATAGCCCGCGGGGCGCAGGGACGCGCGCCACGACCAGCGTGCCGGCGCCGGGAGCGCTCTCCACGCGCAGGTCACCGCCCAGCGCGGCCAGCCGCTCAGCCATCACCCGCAGCCCGAGGCGTTCCCCCAGGCGCGTGTCCCTGGCGAGACGGGCGGTATCGAAGCCCGGCCCCCAGTCGCGCACCTCCAGACACACCGCTTCGCCGGCCTGGACGAGTGTCAGGGCCGCCCGGCGTTCGCCGGCATGCTTCGCCGCGTTCGACAGCGCCTCATGGGCCACGCGGAAAAGCGCCAGTTCCACCGCGGGCGGCAGTCGTTCGGGGCCCAGCCGCTCGTCAAGCGCGATGGTCCAGCCGTCCTGGCGCAGGGTATCGGCCAGGAGGCGCAACGCGCCCGCCAGGCCCAGGGTTTCCAGGGCCGTCGGGCGCAGGCCCTCGATCAATCGGCGCGTCTCGGCGAGCGTTTGCCGCGCCAGCCTGACCAGGCGGCGCAGGCTGGCGCGCTGGTGCGGCCCGCCGAAGCGCTGCGCCTGTTCCAGGGCCTGTAGATGGTAGTAGAGGCTATGCACCAGTTGTCCAACGCCATCGTGGACCTCGGCGGCAAAATGGCGGCACATCTCCTCGCCCGCCCATACGCGCTCGGCGAGAAACTCGCCCCCGGCGAACGCCGCCAGGCCCTCGAAGATGGCGCGCTCCGCCTCGCCGAGGCCGCGCGGCTGCCGGTCGAGCACACAGAAAGATCCCGCGGGATGCGCGTTGCTATCGCGCACGGGCCAGACGCTCAAAAAGCGCATGCTGAGGGGCGCCTGGAGCAAGGGGCTGGCAACGAAGCGGGGATCGCGGCTAAGATCGGCAACCACCAGGGGTTGCTCACGGGAGGAGGCATAGATACATGCCACCAGGGCCCGGTTCAAGGCATCGGGCGCGAGCTCAAGCGAAGGGCAGCACCACTGCCCGTGGCCGTCGGGCAGGATCAGGAACGCCAACGGCGCCCGTAGGAGGCGTGCGGCAAATGCGGCAAACCGGTCGGGGCGCGAGGGGTGAGAAGCGGGGTGGCCGAGGGAGGTGGCAACGGGAAGGGCCGGCTTGCTCCTGGGAGAAAAGGGGTATGCCATAGGATGGAAGACCTGAACCAGAGCGCTGCCTCCGCCGGGCAGCGCAAAGCGACGCCAGAGGATGCGATAGAGCGTAGTATACCTCCTCCACGGCACTCCGCTGTAACCACAGGGTGTGACGGAACGTCTTGCACGGTGCCTGGTTCCGTCGGCCTGAGGTGAACATCGTTCGCCGCGTTCAGCCCCCCTCCCAGCCTCCCCCCGCTGGGGGGAGGAGCCGGGTTCCCTCCCTCAGCGAGGGAGGGTCAGGGAGAGGGCCATCACCGTGCCCACGGAGCCGCGCTGCGGGCGGGACGCCCGCGCTCCCAGGCCATGTTCATCGGGCGTTGTGCGCCATGCGCATGACCGTCTCACGTGAACATCGGCTGCTGGAGCAGGGGTGTGGGGAAACCCGGTTTCCCCACGCCCCCGCCCGCGGGAGAGTCTGGCCCTCAAGCAGGGGGATGGGGAAACCAGGTTTCCTCACGCTCCCGCCCGCGGGAGGGTTTGGGAGGGCGCCGCACACCACCCGATGAAAACGGGGGCATGGGGGAACCTGGTTCCCCCATGTTCACGTAAGCCCTCGGCTACGGAGGCGAAAGCCACCTGCGTGGCCTCGCGAGCCGGCGCGCGGGAGCAGGCAGCGGTGGCGCGCCCCCCTCCCAACCTCCCCCCACTGGGGGGAGGCGCTCTGGATCCTATTTCCGGGCAAGGACATCATTCAGGCGGCGGCGGGCGCGCAACACTGCCACGGGCGGGACGGCGGGGGCGATCCAGGCCTCCAGATCGGACAGACTGGCGGTGCGGCGGGCCTGGATGGCGCGGCGTTGGGCCGCCAGGGTGGGAAATTCGCGCAGCGCTTCAAACCGGCCCTGAAGGATGGCCCATTGCCCGCGCAGCAGGCCATAGGTGAGGGCCAGCAGGTCGTACCGGAGGATGGCCGGCCAGCAGGCGCGCAGCAGCGGCCCGGGCAGGCAGCGGATGATAACCCGCAGCCGGTTGCGGGCCAGCAGACGTTGCTTGAAGGGGCTGCCCTCGACGCCACTGGCCGAGTACACGTGCCGCGCCCGCGCCCGAGGGGCCAGCACGCACCCCCAGCCGCGCAGGCGCGCGCGCCAGGCCAGGTCGGCGTCTTCGAGGTAGTTGAAGAAGGCCGGCTCAAAGCTGCCCACATCGGTAATCAGGTCGCGGCGAAGCAGGGCCAACCCGCCGCTGGCCCCGAACACCGGCTCGGAGCGGGCAGGCAGCGCCATCACCGGCAGACCCTGCAGATGGTCGGTTGCCACTCCATCGCGCTGAAACCGAATGCCGGCCGAGGCCACCGTATCGGCTTGCCGGCTGAACGTGAGCACCCCCGCCGCCACGCCGGCCCCCGGAGCGTCGCGCAAGGCCTCCCAGAGCGCGGCCACGCAGCCCGGCTCGGCCAGGGCATCGTCATTGATCAACAGCAACAGGGCGCCTCGCGCCGCCGCGATGCCGGCAGCCGTGCCTCCGGCGAAGCCGCGGTTCTCCGGCAGTTCGATCACGCGCACATCGGGGGCGTGGCGGCGCGCCCAGCCCCCCGCCCCATCGCGGGAGCGGTTGTCCACCAGGACAATCTCATCATCGGGGGTCAGTTGCGCCCGCAGCGCGCTCAGGCAGGCGGGGAGGTAGCGCAGGCCATTCCAGGTGGGGATGATCGCGGAGAGCGATGGTCTTTCTGCCATGCCATACATAATGACCGGGTGAAGGGCCGCGCCGGAGCGCACCCTCACCCGGTCACCGCCCATCTGGTGGGCCGCCCGGGATTCGAACCCAGAACCTGTCGGTTATGAGCCGATTGCTCTGCCGTTGAGCTAGCGGCCCGTCCATCGCCTGTATTATATGCCGTCCCGGCGGGGTAGGTCAACCAGGGTTGTTCCTGGGAGAGTTGCGCCCTCGCAAACCCGCCCACCGGGTGAGGGGATGGGGAAACCCGCTTTCCCCATTCTCCTGCGTGAGGGCTTTGCCCTCCCCACTCCTCCCGCGGGCGGGGATGTGGGGAAACCCGATTTCCCCACACCCCTCTCCGCGGGACTATGTTCAGTCAGGGCTTCTGCCCGACCACCAGCAACATCGAGCGGGTCGGCGGCAGCGCGGCGGTGGCGGCGGCAAAAAGGCCCTTGGCCAGCACACGCAGCGGGGCGGTGCGCAGGCGCGCCGCTTCCAGGCCAACCCGTTCCCAGGGGGCCTCAAAGCGGCGCTGGATCACCCGGAAGCCGGCTCGCTGCGCCAGCCAGGTCAATTCGCCCATCGTATAGGTGCGGGCGTGGGTAGTATAGCGCGCCTCGCCCTCCAGCAGCATCTGATGGCGGAACTCGGCGCGGGTGCTCAGGCTCATCCAGAGGGCCGCGCGCAGAATGGTGCGCAGGCGGCTCTTAAGGTACAGTTCATTCGGGGTGGTGATCAACAGCCGCCCGCCGGG
>DAOTYR010000611.1:0-11261 GCA_034434655.1 Chloroflexaceae bacterium | reverse complement strand
GGCCCTCTGTCTCCACATAGGGGGCTACGTCACCGTCGTCCGCCCGGCGACTGAAGCCGCCGGCGAGCCTCTGCGAAGCCCGCCGGCGCGGGCTCGACAGGCCACGCAGGTGGCCTTCGCATCAGGAGCCGAGGCGTTATGGTCTTTGAATACATCATCCGGTATAGGCCGCGCAGGCGGCCTTCGCATCCTCTAGCCGAGGGCTTCAGCCCCACGGCCAGCCCGGCATAGCGGATGAATTTTTCAAAGACCATGACGCCCACGGCGCGGACGATCAACCGGACGTTGACGTAGCCCTGGTCTCCACACCCCTGCCTTGCGCCGTATGTTCAACCCGTGCTATAACGGTACAGGTCCGATTCATATTGTATGCGAAAGAGCACCTGCAATGCGTGTGATTGTAGCTGGCGCCGGCCCGGCGGGGTTCGTTGTGGCCCGCACCCTGGTCGAACGGGGCCACGAAGTGGTCTTGCTTGAGAAGCGCGATGTGCCCGGCGGAAAGGTCTCGGCCTGGCAGGACGCCGACGGCGACTGGATCGAGTCGGGTCTGCACGTGTTCTTTGGCGCGTATCACCATTTGCTCGATTTTCTGAACCGCTACGGTCTGGGCGATACGTTCAACTGGAAGCCCGCCGAGATGATCTTCGCCTCGGAGCGCCACGGCCTGGCGGGGATCAGCTTCGTGCCCTGGCTGCCCCCGCCCTTCAACGGCCTTGCCGGCGTGGCCAGGTTCAAGCCCCTGTCCCTCGGCGACAAGCTGCGCATGGGTCTGGGGCTGCTGCGCCCGATCTTCGGCGATCAACAGTATGTTGACCAGCAAGACGATGAGACGTATGCTTCATGGCACCTGCGCCACGGTATGGGCCAGCGTTCCCTCGATGAAGTGATGCACACGATGTGCCTGGCCCTCAACTTTCTGCCCGCCGATAAGGTCTCGGCCAAGCTGCCGCTGACGGCCATGCTGCACTTCGCCCACGAGAAACAGGCCCCGATGATGGCCCTGGTCAAGGGCTCGCCCGATGTGAACATCTGGCGCCCGCTGATGGGGCAGATCGAGGCCCGCGGTGGCCGCGTCGAACTCGGGCGCAAGGTGACCGGCATCGAGTACGATGAAGCCGCCAATCGCGTTACCGGCTTCCAGATGGACGATGGCAGCCTGATCACCGGCGACATCTATGTCTCGGCCATGCCGGTGCACAGCCTGCGCAAGGTGCTCCCCGCCTCCTGGCGCAAGTTTCCCTACTTCGATAACCTCAAGCACCTGAAGGGCGCGCCGGTCATTACCATGCAACTCTTCTTCGACCGGCAGATCGCCGGGGTGGACAACCTGCTCTTCAGCGCGGGCACCCACCTCAGCGTCTATGCCGATATGGCCATGGTGGCGCCTGAGTACCACCGCGGCGGCAAGAGCATTATGCAGTTCGTCGTCGCTCCTGCCGAGAAGTTGATCACCTTGCCCGATGACGAACTCGTGCGCTTCGTGATGCAAGAGTTCGTGCGTCTGCATCCGGTGGCCCGCGAGGCGCGCCTGCTGAAGCATACGATTGTGCGCATCCCCAATTCGGTCTACCAGGCCTTGCCCGGTGTAGATAAGTACCGCCCCGACCAGGCCAGCCCGGTGAGCAATTTCTTCCTGGCCGGCGATTACACCCGGCAGCACTTCCTCGCATCGATCGAAGGCGCCACCATCAGCGGCAAGCAGTGCGTGGAGCGGATCACCGACGCGCTGAACCGCGGGGTCATCGCCCCCGCCCGTGAGGTTGTTGCCGCCGATTAACCCGTCGCTATCATTGCTCCTCCGGGGAGAGGTGTTCATGCTCGCTCCTGAGACCATGCTCAATGACCGTTACCGTATCACCTACGTGGTCGAAGAGCGTCCTGATTGCGTGCTCTACCGCGCCATCGACGCGCAGGGGTCGCTGCGCGTTCTGATCGCCGAACTGCCCCAACCCTCCGCGAGCGCCCTCGCCGACGCGCGCGCCCTCGCCGAACAGGTGGCTGGCGTCACCGCCCCCGGTCTGCTCAATCTGCGCGACCACTTCGCCCGTGAGTTGACCTACTACCTGGTCGCCGATGATCCCGGCGGCCAGGATCTCGACCGGGTCGCCCGCGACCGGGGTGGCCCGTTGCCCGAAAACGAGGCGCTCAACTACCTCGACCGGCTGCTGGGCGCGCTGGAGGCGCTGCACGGGCATACCCCGCCGCTGCTCATCGGCGATCTGCGCCCCTCTGATCTGTGGTCCTCGCTCGACGGCGGGCTGTTCCTGGCCCCCTTTCCCCTGGTGCGCCCCCTCGGCGCCGAGCCGTCGCCTTACCGCGCTCCCGAGTTGAACGACCCCCGCGCCGAGTTGACGACCTCCGGCGATCTGTATGCCATGGGCGCGGTGCTCTACCAGTTGCTGTGCGGCTGGGCTCCGCCCACCTCGGCGCAGCGCCAGGCGGGGATGCCGCTGAACGCTCCGCGCACGCTCAACGCCCGCATTTCGGTGCTCGCCGAACAACTGGCGCTACGCGCTCTGGAGATGAAACCGGCGAACCGCTACCAGCAGGCCCGCGAAATGCGCCGCGCGCTCGATACGGTGCGTTTGATGGCCGGACGGCCCCTGGGCGCCAGCGAGCCGATCGCGTCCTATCAGGTTGTGCCGCCCGGCGCCGTGAGCGCTCCCGTTGCGGGCGGCGCCCCCGGGCCGCTGGCCCCCGCGGGGCCGCCGCCGGCGGCGGGGCCGCCGCCGGCCGCGCCGCCTCCGGTCTGGCCGGGCGCGCCGCAACCCGGCCAGCCGCTAACCCCGCCGGGCCAGGTTGCCGCCTGGCAGGCCGCGCCCGCCGCTGCGCCGCCGCGCGCCGCTCCGCGTCTCAGCACGGGCTGTCTTGCCGCCATCGTCGCTCTGCTCACCGTGCTGGCCCTGGGCATCTGCCTGCTCGGCGCCGGCCTGGCCTGGTTGCTGGCCAACCCTGGCGCCTCGCTGCCGCTGTTCCCCGGCGGCGCCACCCTCGCCACCGCCCCCGCCGGAGACGCGAACGCCGCCTCCGGCGGGGCCGCGGCCCAGGGCGCCACGCTCCCCACGGCGCCGCCGGCCGGCCCGCTCCTGGCCGAGAGCGCCGTCTTTACCCAGACCGCGCAGCTTGAAGACGCCTCAGTAGGCGCCGTGCAGTTCGCCCCCGCCGACGGACCTCTCGCCGTTGGCGTCGGCGGCGCCATCCACCTGCGCGATCCCGAGAGCCTCGAGGCCAGGCGCACTCTCAGCGGGCACACCGGCGACATCAGCGCCCTGGCCTTCTCGCCCGACGGGCAACTCCTCGCCTCCGGCGCGCAGGACGAAAATGAAATTATCCTCTGGAACCTGGCGACGGGGCAGGAAGCGCGCCGCCTGCGCGGCCACAGCGGCTGGATCCGCAGTCTGGCCTTCTCCCCCGACGGGCGCATCCTGGCCTCCGGCAGCACCGATACGACGATTATCCTCTGGGACGTGGCCAGCGGCCGGCGCCTGCGCGCCCTCGAGGGCCACACCGATTTCCTGGGCAACCTCGCCTTCAGCCCCGACGGGGCCAGCCTGGCCTCGGCCTCCCGTGACGGCACCGTCCGCCTCTGGGACGTGGCCAGCGGCGCCGCCCGCGATGGCTTCGCCTACACCGCGCCCACCAATCCCGCGACAAACGCCCCCTACTGGCTCACCGGCATCGCCTTCAGCCCCGATGGGAAGCAACTGGCTGTCGGCTCGGTCAGCGGCAGCGTCTACATGCTCGATGCCCGCACCGGCAAGCTCGAGCGCGAGTTGCAGGGACACGAGGGCTGGGTAGTCATCCGTGGCGTCAGCTTCAGCCCCGACGGGCGCATCCTCGCCAGCGCCAGCCTCGATGGCACCGTGCACCTGTGGAACCCCGCCTCGGGCGCCGAGCGCGGCGTGCTGCAGCGGCAGGGCCTGCGCCTCCTCGGCCTGAGCTGGAGCGCCGATGGACGGCGGATCGCCACCAGCAGCGATATGAGCGGCAGCGTGGCGCTGTGGGACGTCAATAGCCAGGAGATGCTGCAGATGGCCTTGCTCGCCCAGGGCAGCGTCACCACTCTGAGCTACTCGGATTCGGGCCAGGCCCTGGCCACCGGCGGGATCAACGGCTCCATCCGCGTGCACCTGCTCGAAGATGGGCGCGCCATCGCCCTCAGCGGCGGCGCCTCGACCAGCCAGTACCTCGGCTTTCTGAGCGACACCGAACTGGTCGTGGTCAACGACTCCGGCAACGTGATGATCGTTTCCCTGACCGGCGGGGCTGAACCCCGCCCCCTGGAGGGACTCGATGGCTTCGCCCTGAGCGTCGTGGTCAGCCGCGACCGGCGCCTGATCGCCGCGGGCAACGAACGCGGCGATGTGGTACTCTGGGACGCGCGCAGTCTTGAGCGCCTGCGCACCCTGCGCGGCATTGGCGGGCCGGTCGTCGAACTGGCTTTCAACCGCGACGGGAGTTCGCTCGTTACGCTTACCAATGAACCCACTGACCGGCCCCTGCTGATCGTCTGGGACACCCAGACTGGCCGGCGCCGTTCCACCTTCAGCGGTCATGGCGCTCCGGTGACGGCCATCGCCATTGCTGCGGGCGATGATCTCGTCGCCAGCGCCAGCACCGATGGCGCCCTCAAACTCTGGCGGGCCTCGAACGGCGAGGAGGTGCGTAGCCAGCAGGCAGGGCCAGAACAGCGCTCCTACTTCAGCGTCGCCTTCTCGCCCGACGGTTCGGTGCTGGCGACCGGCGCCCTCAGCGGCGAGGTCGAGTTCTGGAACACGGCCACCGGCGAGCGATTGAGCGGCCTGGACCCCGGCGGGGGCGCCGTCTTCGCCATCGCCTTTCGCGCCGACAGCGCGCAGGTCGCGGTTGCCACCCGTGATAGCGGCGTGTTCCTCCTCGAACCGGTCGAATGACCGCCCGATAAGGGCAAACACCCTCCCGCGGGCCGGGGTATGGAGGAACCGCGTTCCCCCACACCCCTCTCCGAGGGCCTATGTGCAGTGAGGGCTGCGCCCTCCCAAACCCGCGGGCCGGGGGCTGGGAAAAACCCGGTTTCCCCACATCCCTTTTCCAAGAGACTACGTTCACCTCAGGACTAGAAGGAGCCAGCGAATGTTTGACATCTTCAAGCAAAAACACGACCGCACCCCGAAGGGTCAGGAGGGCCGTGTGCCGCCCGGCCAGTACGTCACCGAGAAGTTTCCGGTGCTGCACTACGGCTCGGTTCCGCACTACAGCGACGTTGAACACACGTGGGACCTGCGTGTCTGGGGTGAAATCGAGCAGCCCGCCCGGCTGAGTTTCGCCGAGTTCCGCGCCCTGCCCACTGTCGAGGTCGTTACCGATATTCACTGCGTGACCCGCTGGAGCAAACTCGACACCCGCTGGGAAGGGGTGCGCTTTAGTGAGTTCCTTAAGCATATTCCTTCACTGAAACCGACGGCGAAGTATGTGCTGGCTCACTGCGAGCAGGGCTTCACGACCAATGTCCCGCTCGAAGTGCTGCTGCATCCCGACGCGCTGCTGGCCTACAAGTACGAAGGCGAGGAACTGACCCCCGAGCACGGCTACCCGCTGCGCCTGCTCACCCCCGGCAAGTACTTCTGGAAGAGCGCCAAGTGGCTGCGCGGGATCGAGTTCCTCAGCCACGACAAGCTCGGCTTCTGGGAACGCTACGGGTACAACAACAACGCCGACCCCTGGAAAGAGGAGCGTTACGCTGACTGAGCCGCTCTGGCCCGCAAGCATTGATGAAGCCGTGGCTCTGCAGGAGCGCCTGCGCTACCAGGTGCTGCTCGCCGACGATTTCGGGCCCCTGCAAACGGTCGCGGGCGTGGACGTCGGCTTCGAAGAAGCCGGCGCCGTCGCCCGCGCCGCGGTCGTGGCGCTGGACGCCGATACCCTGGCCCCGGTCGCGCATGCCCTGGTGCGCCGCCCGGTCACCTTTCCTTACGTGCCGGGGTTGCTTTCCTTTCGCGAGGCCCCGGCCATCCTCGAGGCCCTGGCCCGGCTCCCCGCCCCGCCCGACCTGCTGATCTGCGACGGCCAGGGCATCGCCCATCCCCGGCGCTTCGGCATCGCCTGCCACCTGGGGTTGCTGAGCGGCCTGCCGGCCATCGGCTGCGCCAAATCGCTCCTGGTCGGATATCATGCCCCGGTGCCGGACGCCCGCGGCGCCCGCGTGCCCCTGGTGCACCAGCGCGAACAGGTCGGCTGGGTCCTGCGGACGCGCCCGGGGGTGAAGCCGGTCTACATCTCGCCGGGGCACCGGGTGAGCCTGGCCAGCAGCGCCGACCTGGCGCTGCGACTGGTCACCCGCTACCGCCTGCCCGAACCCATTCGCTACGCCCACAATCTGGCATCCCACGGCGTGGTACCGGGGTAGGCGCTCCGTGGCCCGTGGCCGTGTGGCCGTGGCGCGGTTTGACAAGCCCCTCGTCGAATGGTATACTTCAGTATCGCCGCGCTGATCGCGCGTGCTGTATCACTGTGTGCCGTGCCGGCCCGCTCTAAGGCGTAGCCAGTGCTACGACCAGAGGGAGGCCCGGATATTATTTTGTCTTACGGGAACGAGGCCAGAGAGACGCCTGAGCCCCAGGAGTGCTGGATGCCGACCATTAATCAACTCGTGCGCAAGCCGCGCAAGCCGGTAGAGAAAAAGACCAAGGCCCCGGCATTGCGTTTTACGTACAATTCGCTCAAAGGGAAGTTGACGCGCGGCAAAGGCTCGCCCCAGAAGCGTGGCGTGTGCACCAAGGTTTCCACCGTCACGCCGAAGAAGCCGAATTCGGCCCTCCGCAAGATCGCCCGCGTGCGGCTGTCGAACCAGATCGAGGTCACGGCCTACATTCCCGGCGAGGGGCACAACCTGCAAGAGCACTCGGTGGTGCTCATTCGTGGCGGCCGCGTGAAGGACCTGCCCGGAGTGCGCTACCATATCGTCCGGGGCACCCTCGATACCCAGGGGGTTAGCGGGCGCAAGCAGGGCCGCTCAAAGTACGGCACCAAGCGCAACGCGCAGCCGGTCGGCAAAAAGCGCTAGGTTCGCAGCAGGGGCGCCGCCGGTGCGCTGGCCTGGCGCGCGCCGGGTTCGTCCGACAGGTAGTGAGCGTAACGCGCCGGGGCGCCCGTGCCGCCGGCGCGGGCAGAGAGATCAAGGAACGTTGCTATGCCTCGCCGTGGAAATGTTGAGAAACGCGTCATTCCGCCCGACCCGCGGTACGACAGCGTGCTGGTGCAGAAGTTCATCAATAAGGTGATGCAACGCGGCAAGAAGAGCGTGGCCGAACGGATCGTCTACGGCGCGCTCGATCTGGCCGCCGAACGCACCAAAAAGACGCCGCTGGAGGTCTTTGAACAGGCGCTGCGCAATGCCAGCCCCTCGATCGAGGTGAAGCCCAAGCGCGTTGGCGGCGCCACCTATCAGGTGCCCGTCGAGGTGAAGAGCGATCGGCGCTACGCCCTGGCGATGCGCTGGCTGCTCATCTCGGCGCGCAACCGCACCGGCCGCCCGATGTACGAGCGCCTTGCCGCTGAACTGGTCGATGCCTACAATAATACCGGCAACACCATCAAGCGCAAAGAGGATGTCCATAAGATGGCTGAGGCCAATCGCGCCTTTGCCCACTACGGCCGGCTGTGAGGGCGGGCAGCCCGCCGCGCCCTTGCAGACGTGGGAGAGAAGAGAAGAGAGATACCAGAAAGCAACCTTCACCGGTTGCTCGACTGCCAGGAGTAAGTGACGGGTATGCCACGCCAGTTTGAACTCGATAAAGTACGCAATATCGGTATTATCGCCCACATTGATGCGGGCAAGACGACGACCACCGAGCGCATCCTGTTCTATACCGGGCGCACCTATAAGATCGGCGAGGTCCACGAGGGTACCGCGACGATGGACTGGATGCCCCAGGAGCAGGAGCGCGGCATTACGATCACCTCCGCGGCGACTACGGCCCAGTGGAAGCTCGGGGGGACGATGTACCGCATTAATATCATCGACACGCCCGGCCACGTCGATTTTACGGTCGAGGTGGAGCGCTCCCTGCGCGTCCTCGACGGCGGCGTGGTGGTGTTCGATGGCGTCGCTGGCGTGGAGCCTCAGTCCGAAACGGTGTGGCGCCAGGCCGATAAGTATAACGTGCCGCGCATCTGCTTCGTTAATAAGATGGACCGCACCGGCGCCAGTTTCGAGCGCTGCGTGGACATGATTGTCAGCCGCCTCGGCGCCAGGCCCGCGGTTATCCAGTTGCCGATCGGCGCTGAGGATAGCTTTAAGGGCACGGTCGATCTGCTGACCATGAAGGCCACCGTGTACCACGATGATCTGGGCAAGGATATCCGCGAGCTGGAGATCCCTGAGCACCTCGTTGCGGCGGCCCAGAAGGCCCGCGCCCAACTCGTCGAGGCCATCGCCGAGACCGATGATGAGCTGACCCTCCTCTACCTGGAGGGTGAAGAGCTTAGCGTCGAGGAACTGAAGCGCGGTCTGCGCAAGGCCACCATCGAAGGCAAGCTGGTGCCGGTGCTCTGCGGCGCCGCCCTGAAGAATAAGGGTGTCCAGAAACTGCTCGACGCGGTCGTTGAGTATCTGCCCTCGCCCCTCGATCGCCCCCCTGTCCAGGGTACCCTCCCCGGCCAGAACCCTGGCGATGAGGGAGTGGAGGTGATCACCCGCGACGTGAGCGATGATGCGCCCTTTACCGGCCTGGTCTTCAAGATCGTGGCTGACCCCTACGTCGGCAAACTGGCCTACTTCCGGGTCTACTCCGGCAAGATCGCCAAGGGTAGTTACGTGCTCAACAGCACCCGCGGCCAGCGTGAGCGCCTCGGTCGCATCCTGCAGATGCACGCTAACCATCGTGAGGATATCGACGAGGTCTACGCCGGCGATATCGCGGCGATGGTCGGCCCCAAGAATAGCTATACCGGCGATACCATCTGCGATCCCGACCACCCGATCGTGCTCGAGAGCATCCGCTTCCCCGAGCCGGTGGTGGAACTGGCTATCGAGCCTAAGACCAAGGCCGACCAGGATAAGATGGCCATCGCCCTCAACCGGCTCTCGGAAGAGGACCCTACCTTCCGGGTCTATACCGACCAGGAGACCGGCCAGACGATCATCAAGGGGATGGGCGAACTGCACCTGGAAGTGATCGTTGACCGGATGCGCCGCGAGTATAAGGTCGAGGCCAACCAGGGCAAACCCCAGGTCTCCTATCGCGAGACACTGACCCAGCCGGTGGATATCGAGACGCGCTTCGTGCGGCAGACTGGCGGCAAGGGCCAGTACGCCCACGTGAAGATCAAGTTCGAACCGAATGCCCCCGGCTCGGGATTCGAGTTCACCAATGCGATCGTCGGCGGCGTCATTCCCAAGGAGTATATCCCGGCGGTCGAGCAGGGGCTCAAAGAGGCCATGCAAACCGGTGTTATAGCCGGCTACCCCGTGGTAGACCTCAAGGCGACCCTCTACGATGGCTCCTACCACGAGGTCGACTCGTCGGAAATGGCCTTCAAGATCGCCGCCTCTATGGCCCTCAAGGATGGCGTTCGCAAGGGACGCCCGCAGTTGCTCGAACCGATTATGAAGGTCGAGACCACGACGCCCGAGGATTTCCTCGGCACCGTGCTCGGCGATCTTAACTCGCGCCGTGGCCGCGTGGAGGGCATGGAGGCCCGGGGCAACGCCCAGGTGGTGCGCGCCTATGTGCCCCTGGCCACTATGTTCGGCTATACGACCGATCTGCGCTCCGCTACCCAGGGCCGGGCTACGTCCTCGATGGAGTTCGATCACTACGAGCCGCTGCCCGATGCCCTCGCTAAAGAGATCATCGAGAAGCGCAGCGCGAACTAACAGGAGCGTGAAGCAGCGCCTCCCTGGAGGGAGGCGCATCCCCTTCACGTGGCGCGATGCGGGAGTTGCATCTCCTGGCCCCGCCCCCGTGGAGCGACTATGACCTGCTCGATACGGGCGACGGCGCGAAGTTGGAACGTTTTGGACCGTATACCCTCGTGCGGCCAGAGAGTCAGGCCCTCTGGCCCCGCGGGTTGCCCGAGCGCGAGTGGCAGCGCGCCGATGCGGTCTTTGAAAAGAGCCGCGGCGGCGATGAAGGGCCGGGGGTCTGGCGCCAGCGCCGCCCCCTGCCCGACCAGTGGCAGATGCGCTATGACCGCTTGCGGTTCTGGGTGCGCCTGACACCGTTTCGCCACACGGGGGTCTTTCCTGAGCATAGCGCCCATTGGGCCTGGCTCAGGGAACGGGTCGCCTCGCGATCTGAGGCGCGGGTGCTCGTGCTCTTTGGCTATACCGGGCTCAGTGGTCTCTACGCCGCCGCGTATGGCGCCCGTGTGACCCATGTGGACGCCTCGCGACCGGCTGTCCTCTGGGCCCAGCAAAACCAGCAATTGTCGGAGCTGGGTGAACGGCCCATCCGCTGGCTGATTGATGATGTGGGCAAGTTCGTGGCCCGCGAGTTCCGCCGGGGCCATCGCTACGACTTGATCATGATGGACCCCCCCGTCTTCGGGCGGGGACCAAAGGGTGAGATCTGGCGCCTGCACGAGCATCTGCCTGCTCTCGTGGCGCAGGCGGTTGACCTGTTGAGCGACGCGCCCCTGGGGGTGATCATCAGCGCCTACGCGACCAGCATGTCGGCGCTGACCCTTGGCAACCTCCTCGACGCCGCCCTGGCCGGGCGCGGAGGAACGACCAGCGCGGGTGAACTGGTACTGCCCGAACGGCATCGCCAGCGCCTGCTCCCGGCGGCCCTGTACGCCTGCTGGTCCACCGGTGCGCCACCGCACCTCACGTCCGGCGGGTAGGGTTCGGGAGGGACAGACTCTCACGCAGGGGGATGGGGAAACCTGGTTTCCCCCATCCGCTCACCCGGTGGGAGGGTTTGGGAGGGCCAGGCCCTTCCAAAGACAAGGTTTCAGAAGGGCTATGCGGCATGCTCCCGTCGCGTGCCGAACCGCCCCCTCCCTCACCCTCCCGCTGGGGGAGGGCACCCGGCTCCTCCCCCCAGCGGGGGGAGGCTGGGAGGGGGGTAGAACGCTGCGAACAGTACATCTCCTACGAACCATGTCTTACGGCGCGAGCCTCGATCAGACAAGGACAGAGTATGGCCAAGCAGAAATTTGAGCGGACCAAGCCGCACGTCAACATCGGGACGATCGGACACGTGGACCACGGCAAGACGACCCTGACGGCGGCGATCACCAAGGTGCTCGCGCTGAAGGGCGCGGCCCAGTTTATGGCC
>DAOTYR010000610.1:0-2540 GCA_034434655.1 Chloroflexaceae bacterium | reverse complement strand
GGAACACCAGAATATCTCACAGTTTCTGTTTCTGGCTCTGCTCGCCTTTCTCCAGCCAGTTGGCGGCAAGATCCACTATGCCCCGCTGCGCCTGCGCGTGCGGGCAGGGAAGTTCCGCGAACCCGATCTTCTGCTCGTGCTGGATGCTCATGACCCGCGTCGTCAGCCCCGCTACTGGCTCGGGGCCGACCTGGTGGTCGAGATCGTCGGCCCCGACAACCCCGGGCGCGACATCGAAGAGAAGCCCCGCGATTACGCCGAGGCGCGCATCCCGGAATACTGGATCGTGGATCCCCAGGCGGGCGCGATTACGGTGCTCACCCTCGAAGATGACGCCTACGTCACCCACGGCGTCTTCCGTCGCGGTGAGCGCGCCGTCTCGAAGCTCCTCGCCGGGTTCAGCGTGAGCGTGGACGAGGTGTTCGACGCCGCGTAGCCCCCTGGCAGCGCGCAGGACAGGATCGTAGCGTATGAACCGGCTTCCTATCAGGCCGGCCGCGGCGCCGTGAACCGACGGGCGACCTGAATCGCCCGCTCCTCCCCCGATGCTCTAACAAAACGCTAACGTTCCGTTTACAGCCGACTAACACAGCTTCACTATCTAATGGGTATTGAGAAATGCATCCGCTACATCTGGTCCTTTGGAGCGGGGTATGGGGAAACCAGGTTTCCCCATACCCCCGCCCGCGGGAGGGTTTGGGAGGGCGCAGCCCTTCCGAGAACTATCGTATGTTCATCCCATAACAGCACATGATCGAGGGAGCATGAGCTATGGCGAAGCAACTGGTCTTTGATCAGCAGGCCCGCGCGGCGCTCAAGCACGGCATCGATACGCTGGCAATGGCGGTGAAGACTACCCTTGGCCCCCGTGGCCGCAATGTCGCGCTCGACAAGAAGTGGGGCGCCCCCAATGTTACCCACGATGGCGTCACCGTCGCCAAAGAGATTGAACTCAAGGACCCCTTCGAGAACCTGGGCGTGCAACTCCTGAAACAGGCGGCGATTAAGACCAACGATGTCGCCGGTGATGGCACCACCACGGCCACGGTGCTGGCTCAGGCCATCATCAACGAGGGTCTCAAGCTGGTTGCCGCCGGCGCCAACCCCATGCTGCTCAAGCGCGGTCTCGACAAAGGCGGCCAGGCCCTGGTGGCCCGCATCAAGCAGCAGGCGATCACCCTCAAGGGCCGCGAGGAGATCCGCCAGGTCGCCACCATCTCCGCCCAGGACCCCGAGGTCGGCGAGTTGCTGGCCACCGTGATGGACAAGATCGGTCGCGATGGGGTGGTAACCGTCGAAGAGGGCAAGAGCACCATCCTCGAGCACGAACTGGTCGAGGGCATGCAGTTCGACCGGGGCTACATCTCTCCGTACTTCGTCACCGACCCGGCCCATATGGAGGCCGTGATTGACGACCCCTACATCCTTATTACCGATAAAAAGATCAGCGCGATTAACGATCTCGTGCCGATCCTCGAGGCCGTCCTGGCGACCGGCAAGAAGGAACTGGTGATCATCGCCGAGGACGTGGACGGCGATGCCCTGGCCACCCTGGTGGTCAACAAGCTGCGGGGCACGCTCAACGGCCTGGCGGTGAAGGCCCCCGGCTTCGGCGACCGCCGCAAGGCCATGCTGCAGGATATCGCCATCCTCACCGGCGGCACGGTGATCTCCGAGGAGATCGGGCGCAAGCTGGAGAATACGACTCTCCAGGACCTCGGACGGGCCCGCCGGGTCAAGACTGATAAGGACAACACGGTGATCGTCGAGGGCCACGGCGACAAGCAAGCCATCCAGGCCCGCATCGCCCAACTCAAGCAGCAGATCGAGACCACGACCTCCGACTACGACCGTGAGAAGCTGCAGGAGCGCGTGGCCAAGCTCTCCGGCGGCGTGGCGGTGATCAAGGTCGGCGCGCCCACCGAGCCAGCGATGAAGGAGCGCAAGGCCCGCGTCGAGGATGCCCTGAACGCCACCCGCGCCGCGGTGGAAGAGGGTATCGTGCCCGGTGGCGGCGTCGCCCTGCTCAATGCCATCCCCGCCCTCGATGAGGTGCAGACCCGGTTCGACGAGGAGCGCATGGCCCTCAACGTCCTGCGCCGCGCCCTCGAAGAGCCGCTGCGCCAGCTCGCCGCCAACGCCGGCGACGATGGCTCGGTGGTGGTGGACCAGGTGCGCGCGACCCAGCGCAAGCACAACAATCTCAACTATGGCTACGACGTGCTCACCGGCGCCTATGTGGACCTGATGGCCGCCGGGATCATTGACCCGGCCAAGGTCGTGCGGACGGCGCTGGAGAACGCGATCAGCGTGGCGGGGATGATCCTCACTACCGAGGCGCTGATCGTGGACGCCCCCGAGCCGAAGAAGGAGAAGACGCCGCCCGTGCCCGATGAGTTCTAAGCACTAAACTTTTGGAGCGGGGGGGAGAAACCGGGTTTCCCCATCCCCCCGCCCGCGGGAGGGTCTGGGCGGGCCGGAGGCCCGCGCCACCCCGCGCCCGTGCTGGCGGGAAGGTTTCAGCGCCCATCGCTCGCCTC
>DAOTYR010000609.1:0-14131 GCA_034434655.1 Chloroflexaceae bacterium | reverse complement strand
AAATCACAAATCAAATCGCCTCATTCCGCTTCAACCGCTCATAGAGGGCCGTAGTCTCCGGCAGGGGGGCCATGCCCAGCTCATCCTGGAGGGCGTGGAGGCAGCGGGCGTAGCTGCGCAGGGCCTGGGAGCGGCTGCCGGCGCGGGCGTGGGCGCGCATCAGGCACTGGTAGGCCTCTTCATAGCAGCGGTCGCGGCGCAGCACCTGCTCGCAGATCTGGATGGCCTCGGCCTGATCGCCCTCGGCGCTGAGGCGTTCGGCGTAGCGCACGGCCACGTCCAGGTAGCGGGCCAGCAGACGCTCGCGCTCCTCGATGGTCCAGGGGTCATAGAGCGCCTCGGCCAGATAATCGCCGCGGTAGAGCTGCACGGCGATCTGGGCATTACGCCGGGCGAAGTCGGGGTCATCGCTGGCGGCGGCGGCGGCGGCACGCAACTCGAACTCGTCCACGTCAATCCAGACGCCGTAGGAGGGGGCGAAGCTATAGGCCAGGCCCTGGCGCCGGATGAAGAAGGGCGCGACCCGCGGGGGGCGGTTCGGCTCCAGGGCGGCGTTGAGGGCGTTGAGGGTTACCTTGAACTGCCGTTCGGCGGCGTCGAGGTCGGCGTCGGGCCACAGGGCGGCGCAGATCTGCTCGCGCTGCACCCAGTGGCCGCGCTGGGTGAGCAGGAGCTGGAAGAGCTGGCGCGCCTTTTCGCGCTGCCACTCGCGGGCCTGGATCTCCTGGGCGCCGCGCCAGACGCGGAAGGTGCCGAACATCTGCACGCGCAGGGTGTAGCCGGGGTGGTAATCTTCTACCGTATCGTCGGCGGCGATGGTGGGGAAGCCCTGGCGCAGCAGGGCGCGGGCCAGGTCGCCGTGGCGGGGCAGGCTGCGCGCGCGGAGGAGCAGCGGCACGATGGAGGCCATGTCGCGCGGCCCGAAGAGGCTGGCCCCGCCGAGGACGCCGACGTAGCCGTGGGTGGCCGCCGCATCGAGCAGTGCCGCGATCGCGGCGTCGGCGGCAGGCCCATCGTTGGCGCGCAGGGCATGGATCGCCCGCCAGAGGGTGACCATCGCCTGGCCGTAGGTATCGCCGCCGCGGGCGAAACGCTGGCGCGCCTGTTCGAGCCAGTCCAGGGCGCGGCTATCGCCGGCGGCCACGCCCGCGCCGCCCAGGGCCAGCAGGATCAGCGCGGCGGTCCACTCATCGCCGGCGGCGGCGGCGATCTGCAACCCCTCGCGGGCGTCCGCCTCGGCGCGGGCCAGGTCGCCGGCGTGACCGAAGAGCAGGGTCAGGCCGAGGAAGGCCTCGGCGCGGGTGCGGGCCACCCCGATGGCCTGGATGAGGCGCATCCCCTCGACATAATGTTGCAGAGCGGGAGCGGGGTCATTGGTAGTGACCAGTTGGTAGGCGTGGCCGAGGCGCAGGGCGGCGATGGCCTCGGTGAGGCGCGAGCCTGACTGCTGGGCCTCGGCGAGGCCGCGCCGGGCCATAGCCAGGGCGCGGGTGCCGCTGCCCAGCATGGCGTAGATGAGCGCCAGGAGCAGCAACGGCTCGCGGTGGGCATTCACCCGCTCGACGCCCTGCCGGCCCTCCTGGGCCTCGGCCCAGAGCTGAGCCTCGAGTTGCTGGCGAGCCTCGTTGAGCCGCCCGGCCCGCAGCAGCAGGCGCGGAGGCACCGGCCCCGAGCGCGCCGCCGGCTCGTCAGAACGCGGTGCGCTGGTTGCCGGATGCCCGTCGGCGTCGCGGCGGGCGCCGGCCTCCTCGATACCCTGGGCGGCCCGCTCGAGGATCAGCGCCACATCGGCGCGGCCGCGATTGGCCCAGTTTTCGGCCTGCAGGCGCAGCAGGCTGGCCCGTTCGGCCACGCGCTCGCGGGGCAGCAGTTTCAGCGCCCGTTTGAGCAGATCGGTGGCGTGGGCGGGCTGCACCGTATCCAGGTAGACCTCGGCCAGGCCGCGCAGGGCGCGCACCTGGCCATCGAGATCGCCACTGGCGGCGTAGGCCCGCTCGGCGGCGCTCTCGGCCTTGATCGCCTCGTCGTAGCGGCCCATCTGGCGCAGGGCGGCGGCCTGCAACTCCAGGAGCCGCGGCTGTTCGCGCACCGCGGCGGGCAGGCGCAGGATCCAGGCCAGCATACTCTCGGGTTGCCCCGCTCCGAGCATGGAGGGGGCCAGTTGCACCACCGCGGCCACCGCCTCCTCATCGGCCCCGGCGCAGAGCAGGTGGTGCAGCACGCCGTCGGGGTCATTCTGGCGCCGGTAGTAGTCTGCGGCGCGGCGGTGCAGTTGCCCCCAGCCGGGCAGATCGCGCGCGGCGCGGCGTTCGAGGAAGGCCCGGAAGACCGGCAGCAGGCGCGGGGCCTGCCCATCAACGGGGAGCAGCAGACGGCGCCGGGCCAGTTCGGCGAGATGGGGTTCGGGCGCCTCGCCATCGAGCAAGGTGGCGCACAGCGCCCGGTCGAGCCAGCGCAGACCGGCCACGTGCAGCAGGAAGCGTTGCAGGGACGCGGGCAACTCGGCGAACAACTCCTGCTCCAGGTAGCCATCGAGGGCCGAGGGGCCGTGCAGCCCCAGGGCCACGCGCCAGTCGGCGGCGCCAATGGCGGCCTGCACGCCGAGGGGCCAGCCGCGGGAGGTCTCGATCAGCGCGTTGAGGTCGCGGGGCGCGGGTTGGCCGGCGATGGCGAAGAGGGCGCGGGCTTCGTCCAGATCAAAGGCCAGATCGTCGGGGCCGAGGGCGAGCAGTTCCCCCCGCAGGCGCGCCGTCTCGACTGCGGCGAGGGCCGGCTCGACCCGCGTGGCCAGGGTCAGGTGCAGGCGCATCGGCTGCACGCTGATCAGATGATCGACCAGATGGCGCAACTCCGGGCGTTCATCGGCCAGGTGATAATCATCAATCACCAGGAGCGTTTCATCGTCCAGCGCGGCGGCCAGTTCGTTGACCAGGGTCTCGACTGCGGCGCGGGGATCGCCGCCGCGGGCCAGGGTGGCCTCGATGCGGGCCTCATCGAGCGCGACGACGGGGCGAAAAGCGGCGGCCAGGTGGCGCAGGAACAGCGCCGGATCGTCACCCCGGCGCGCGCGGCACCACGCGGCGGGCCAGCCCCCCACGGAGGCCAGGGCGGCCAGGGCGGTCGTCTTGCCGCCTCCCGCGGGCGCGACCACCACGCAGAGGGGGTAGTCAAGGGCGGCCGCCAGGCGCGTTTCGACCCGCTGGCGCCGCAACAGGCGCGTCTGCTGGGCCGGCGGCGCGAGGCGGGTCAACAACACGCCGCTCTGTGGCTCCCTGGTATCGAACTTGTCTGTAACCGCGGGTGGTACCATCGTTTTGACACACACTCACACGAAGACCATGACGCTCGCCGCGCGCGAAAAACAACGCGCTGCGTCATGTTAGTATACACCAGAGGGCGCAAGATGGCGAATGAGGACAATGGACACCCGCGACGGCCCCGTTCCGTTACGGACCCGGTGATGCGTTCGGTGCGGGTCTGGAACGAATTGCTGGCCGCCAGTACCGACATGGCCTTCGACCTGGTGCTCAAAAACTGGGATTACAGCCGCAGCCTGCGCGGCTCGGCGGAACAGGCGATCGCCGACGCTCTCCGCCTGCAGCGGCAGCTCAGTAAAGAGATGTTGCAGGCCTGGGATGGCTATTCCAGCGAGATCATCGACATTCTGGATCGCGGCGGCACGGGGGATGGGGAAAAGGAGCAATAACCCCTCCCCGGCGTGAGGGCCATTCTCACGCCGCGGCCCGGTTCGTCCGGTGGTCCGCGTTACGCTCCGGGGAGGCCTTTTCCCCATCCTCCCCTGTTTGTGCTTTCCCCGACTCGTCTACATATAGGCGCCGCCATTCACGTTGATCTGCGCGCCGGTGATGTAATCCCCGTCGGCGGCCAGGAACACCACCGCCTTGGCGATCTCCTCGGGCTTGCCGAAGCGGCCCATGGGGATGCGCGACTTGATCTGCTCCTGCACGTTTTCGGGCACCTTGGCGAGCATGTCGGTCAAGGTAAAGCCCGGGGCGACTACATTGACGGTGATGTTGAAGCGCGCCAGTTCGAGCGCCGCCGTCTTGGAGAATGCGATGATGCCGCCCTTGCTGGCGCCGTAGTTGGCCTGGCCGAAGGCGGCGGTCTGTCCATTCATCGAACTGATGTTGATGATGCGCCCGTACTTCTGCTCGATCATCGGCTGCATCGCCGCGGTGGTGCAGAAGAACACGGCGTTGAGATTGGTCTGGATCACCTCCAGCCAGTCCTCATCGGTCATCTTGCGGATCGAGCGATCGCGGGTGATACCGGCGTTATTGACCATAATGTCCAGGCGGCCCCAACGTTCCAGAACCTTGCTGATCAGGGCCCGCGACTCGACCGGATCGCTCACATTGGCCTTGATCGCGAAGGCCCGGTCTTCGCCGCTTTCGCCATTGATCATCGCGGCGACTTCCTCGGCGGCTGCCGCGCTGCTCAGGTAGTTCACGGCGACTTTGGCGCCCTCGGCGCCGAGCGCCAGGGCGATGGCCCGGCCAATGCCCTTTCCTGCGCCGGTCACGATAGCTATCTGTCCGTCAAGCTTACCCATTGCGGTCACTCCTCAACACTATGCTCGACACGGGTCGCTGCCCGTCCAGACCTGAGGGGTGCGCGCCGGCCCATTGCCGGCCCTCGCGGTTGACTACCGGTGTCGGCGGGACGCCGGACGCCGGTGCCCACGGAACACAACCAGGGCGGAAGCGTGGTGCGAAGGATAGCCCCAAGGGGCGCCCCCGGAGCGTATACTGTTCGCCCCGGCTCTTCGCCCCCACCCTGACTCTCCCCCTGTTAGACCCTCGTGCGGCTGCGCCGCACAACGACGGGATGAACATACGGTTGTTCCTGGGAGGGCACGGCCTTCCCAAACCCTCCCACCCGGTGGGGGGATGGGGAAACCTGGTTTCCCCCCTCCCGGCCTCCCCCCGCTGGGGGGAGGCGCCCGATTCCCTCCCCCAGCGGGGGAGGGCGAGGGAGGGGGCGGTGTCATTGGGAGGGCTGCGCCCTCCCAAACCTTCCCACCGGGTGGGGGAATGGGGAAACCTGGTTTCCCCGTACCCCTTCTCGAGGGTTGCTCCTTCACCCTCCCGCGGGCGGGGGCGCGGGGAAAGCCCCGGTTGCCCCCGCCCAGCCTCCCCCGCTGGGGGGGAGGAGCCGCACTCCCGCCCCGGCGGGGGAGGACTGGAGATCGGTTGGTCACCTTAAAAGTCCTGGGCCTAGATGCGTTCGAAGAGCGCGGCGATGCCCTGGCCGCCGCCGATGCACATCGTCACCAGGGCGTAGCGCGCGCCGGTGCGTTGCAACTCGTGAACGGCCTTGACCGTGAGGATGCAGCCCGTCGCCCCGATCGGGTGGCCAAGCGAGATGCCGCTGCCGTTGGGGTTGGTCTTGTCGGGGGGCAGGTCGAGGTCGCGCATCACGGCCAGGGCCTGCGCGGCGAAGGCTTCGTTCACCTCGAGAATATCGATATCTTCCAGACGCACGCCGGTGCGCTCGAGCAGGCGGCGAACCGCCGGAACCGGACCGATGCCCATGTACTTCGGTTCGACCGCCGCGTGCGAGTAGCCGACGAGGCGCGCCAGCGGCTTGTACCCGCGCCGCTCGGCGACGCTGCGCTCCATCAGCACCACCGCTGCGGCGGCATCGTTGATGCTTGACGCATTGCCGGCCGTCACCGTGCCGTCCTTGACGAACACCGGCTTCAGCCTGGCCAGTTTCTCCATCGTGGTATCGCGACGGACGCCCTCGTCGGTGTCGAAGATCTGCGTGCCGCCCTTTACCTTGAGTTCCACCGGCACGATCTGGCTCTTGAAGTACCCCGCCTCGATGGCCGCCGCCGCGCGGCGATGGCTCTCGACGGCCAGCGCGTCCTGATCCTCGCGCGAAATGCCCCATTTGGCGGCGACGTTCTCGGCGGTGACGCCCATGTGACAGTCATCGAAGGGGTCGTTGAGCGCGCCGACCATCATGTCCACCATCCTGGTATCGTTCATGCGCGCGCCCCAGCGCATCGCCATGCTGCTGTAGGGCGAACGGCTCATCACTTCGGCCCCGCCGCCGATTGCCGCGTCGATGTCGCCCAGAAGGATAGACTGGGCCGCCGAGACGACCGCCTGCAGCCCGCTGCCGCAGAGGCGGTTGAGGGTCAGGGCCGGCGTCTCCACCGGTAGACCGCCCTTCACCGCGGCCACACGGGCGACGTACATATCGTGAGGGTCGGTGTGAATGATGTTACCGAAGACAACGTGCTCGATCTCCCTGGGTTCAACGCCGGCGCGGGCCACTGCCTCGCGCACCACCAGCGCACCCAGTTCCGTGGGCGGCTGATCCTTCAGCGAACCTCCATACGTGCCTATCGCCGTGCGAACACCGCTGAGGATAACGACCTCCCGCTGGCTGCTCATGTCGACCTCCTTGTCGTCCCGGGGCCCACTGCTCCGGGCACGTCCAGGCTTTCAGTTCAGGCCGGTGGATATGCGCCATTATAGCAGCAAAATTGGTTGCGCGTAGTCCTTTCTCGGCGATTCGGGGCCGGGAATCGGGGCAATTGCCCCCCCCGCGCGGCTGCTGACGGCGCCTTGCCCGTCCTGCGGCTGCCGCGCATTGTTATGACGCGATGCAGTAATTACAGCGCGTTCGGCCCGGGAAGTAACTCCGATGTAACTTTCGGTGCTATAGTTCACCCATCCTTCCCGACCTCGTTCGTCACCAATCTTCCAGCGTGACCAGGAGGCAACTGATGGTCCAGCGCACCGATGCGGTAGGCAGTGTAGCGTTTTTGAAAGATGGCCGGCAGGTGCATATCCGGCCGTTACAGGAGGACGACCGCGAGGCGCTGGCGGCCTTCGGCAAGAGCCTGTCGAAAAACGACCTGTTGTACCTCGAGGACGATTTTACCAACCCGGAAATTATCGCCCGTCTCGTCAATGCGGCCCGCGCCGAGAACTGGCGCCAACTGGTCGCCCTCAGCGATGAGGGGCAGATCGTGGCCTACGCTGCCGCTATCCGCATGCCGGGCTGGTCGCACCACGTGGCCGATATTCGCCTGATCGTCACCCCTTCCTGGCGGCGCAGCGGTCTCGGCATGCACCTGGCCCAGGCCATCGTCGAGAGCGCCCGTGAACTCGGCGCGGCCAAGGTTTCGGTGGATATGCTCGCCGCGCAAACCGCCGGCCAGGCGATCTTCAGCCGCCTTGGCTTTGCCGTCGAGGGCCAGCTTGTCCGGCATGCCATCGACCGCGACGGCCATCTGCAGGACATTGTGATTATGTCGGCCTTTGTGCGTGTGTGATCCGGCGCGCCGCCAGCAGCCGCGCGCCGGATCCCACCAGGCCGGCCCCCAGGCCAGTGACCAACCCGCCCCATAGCCACGCTCGACCACCGGCAAGTTCGGAACGCGGCAGATACCAGGCCCAGTGATCCACCAGGTGCTGGTTGGGTGGATCGTAGTACCATGCCCAGCGCGGCCGTGGCCGTGCCGGTATGGGGGCCACCGCCGTATCCGCCACGGCTACCGGCGCGCCATCCTCGACCACGCCGTTCAGCCTGACCACCTGCGGCCCCAACGGGTCGTCGCGGTCGCTGAAACCCACGGCCAGCGGGTTCCAGGGATGGGCGGCGATCTCCAGGCGCGCCGACCCGGGCGCCAGCAGCAGGGCGTAGGCCCGCTGCTGCCCCTCCGGCGCGCGGCCCAGGGAGCGCCCGTTCAGCGTGAGACGCAGGGCGCTGGGAGGGGCGGCCGGAGGACGCCGGTCGTCAAGGGTGAGGGTTAATCGCGCTCCCCGCGGCGTCGCGCAACGGATCGCGCCGGTCGGCCCCGCGCGCCGGGGCAGCGGCGCGCCCGCGGGGTCCTCGGTGGCGTACAGGCCATCGCCGAGCCAGCACGCTGGCGGCGCGACGGCGTAGCGTGACCAGCGTTCCCCCAGCAGGCGCCAGTGCGCGAGGAGGGGCGAGCCGCTGATGGTGTGTACCCGCTCGTGCAGCGGGGCGAGCACCACGTAGGTGCTGAAGTTGAAGAGCACGCCGCCGAGGTTGCCGGCCAACCCCGCCAGCCCCACGAGCGCCACCGCCGCCAGGCGCCAGCGCACCGCTCCCGGGGCGCCTATCCCCGCCGCCAGCGCCAGGAGCGGGGCAACCACCGGCAATAAGAACCGCGGCCCCCACACCCCACCGCCGTGCCACTCGCCCCAGCGGGCGTACAGCACCAGGTGGGACAGAAATAGCCCGCCCGTCAGGATGACGGGGGCCCGCGCCCCGCGTCGCCAGAGCATCAGCCCGCCCGGTAGGGCCAGCAGCAGCGCGGGGGCATACAGGAACACGCTCTTGCCGGGGCTGAACAGCAACCCGTACAGGCCCTCCAGCAACGGCGTGGTAAACAGATTGCCCTCGCTGGCATAGCCTGAGGCTATCGGTGTGCCGAAACGAGCCAGGTTGTACCACAACAGCAGCGCCAGGCCGGGGAGCAACCCGCTTACCCAGGCGGCGATGGGCCAGGCGAAGGACGACCACCTCGCCCCTGTTCCAGGCGCCGCCGCGCCCCGTCCTTTCCAGGCCACCCAGAGCGCATAGAGACCGATCACCGGCAGGGTCACGCCTGCCGCGATGCGTGTGGGCAGGACCAGACCGCCGGCCAGTCCCGAGAGGAGCAAGGCGCGCCATTGGGCAGGCGTGCCGGCGGGCAGGCGCCGCGCCGCGTCGGCCCGCTCCGCGGCCAGCAGGATCAGCAGCGCCGCCAGGGGTTCGGAGAAGAACGTGCGGGCGTAGGGCCAGGCCATGGTCGCCAGCGCGTAGAGCAGGGCCAGCGTTGTCGCCCAGGCCCCCGTCGCGCCCAACTGCATGGCCCACCAGGCCAGCAGCGCCGCCGTTGCCGCGGTGAGCGG
The DNA here is from genome assembly GCA_034434655.1 of Chloroflexaceae bacterium. Lineage (GTDB taxonomy): Bacteria > Chloroflexota > Chloroflexia > Chloroflexales > Chloroflexaceae > JACAEO01. Next base: position 5,231 of record DAOTYR010000609.1, on the reverse strand, counting down.
CCCGTTGAGCGCCGTGACGGCGAAGCGGGTCGCGTAGTCGGCGGGCGGCCCCGCGGGCGCGACCAGGCTGCCCAGGAGGTGCAGGGGCACGGCCAGGAGCGAGGGGAGCACGCCGTAGGGCGAGTAGCGCCCTCCATCGCGCCCCGGGCGCAACGCTGCCACCGGCGCGCCATCCTCCACTACCACGGCCACCTCGCGTCGCTCGATCAGCGCGCGGGTCACCGCAAGCATGGTTTCCTCGTCCGGCGAGTAGGTGTGGCCGCTCATGGTGAGCAGATAGAAGCCGCAGAGCAGCAAAAAGATTGCGCCGGGGAGTCGCATCGGCAGTGGTCCGCTGGTGCCAGTCCGTGTCTCGTAGTCTAGCACAGGATCAGGAGGATGCTGGTTCGGTGTACAATGCAGAGGCGCGCGGGGAAACCCGGTTTCCCCGAACCTCCCCTATCGAGGGTTTGGGAGGGCGCAGCCCTCCCGGGAACATGAGGAAACCCGGTTTCCCCATCCTCCCACCCGGTGGGAGGGCGTAGCCCTCCCAAGACGTATGTTCATCTCGTCAGTGTGCGGCGCAGCCGCATGAGCGGCTGATGGAACGTTCGGAATGCCATATGCCACCCTCAGAAGATCACCCCCCCGATGTTGCCGCCATTCTCGAGGCCCTGCGGGCCGAGGTGCGCGCCCGGCGGGCGCGGCGCGGCGATGAGGAAGCCGACCCGGCCCTGAGCGCCCTCGAGCGCGAGCTGCGGCACGCCGCCGAGCAGTTGGAGATCACCCGTGTGGTCAGCGCCCACTGGCCGCTGGAGGGCCGCACCCTGTACGAGCGGGCCTGGATCCTGGTGCACAAGGTGGTGCGCCGCGGGTTGCGCTGGTACATCAACCCGATTGTCGAGCAGCAAAACGCCTTCAATGAGAGTGCGGCGCAGGCGCTGCGCCTGCTGATCGAGTCGCACGCCGAGTTGCGCGCCCGCATCGCCGACCTGGAGCGCCAGCCGCCCCCCGCGCCCACCGGCGGCGCCGAAACGCCAGCCCCGGCCCCGCCGTCCCGGAGCGACCTGAGCGGTCTGATCGAACAGGTAGAACGGCGCCGGGCCGTCAATGCCCACTGGCATCTTCACGGCGCCGGGCCGCTCGGTCAGGCCCGAGCGCTCAGCCAGCGGGCCATCCGGCAGTACCTGCGCTGGCTGATCAATCCCATCGTCGAGCAGCAGAATGCCTGTAATGAGGCCCTGGCCCGGGCTATGCCCCCCCTCGTCGCCGCCGAGGCAACCCTGCGGGCGCGCCTGGAGGCAATGGAACGGGCGCGCCCGCGGGGTTCTCGGTGACAGGACGCGCCCGCGGCGGGTTGTCGCTCCCCCGTATCTCGAGTACAATATCACCACACCATGCCCCAATCCCTACGCATCCTCATCTGCGCCACCCAGGTGCCATTCGTCCGCGGCGGCGCCGAATACCTGGTGGAAGGGCTGCGCGAGGCCCTGGCGGCTCGCGGCCATAGGGTTGATGTGGTGGCCCTGCCCTACCAGTGGCATCCCGTTGAACGCATCCCCGAGAGCGCCCTCGCCTGGCGCCTGCTCGACATCAGCCACGCCAATGGGCAGCCGGTAGACCTGGTGATTGCCACCAAGTTCCCCTCGTACCTGGTGCGCCACCCGAACAAGGTGGTCTGGCTGGTGCACCAGCACCGCCAGGCCTATGACTGGTACGGCACGCCCTTGAGCGATTTCGCCAACACCCCCGAACACCGGCAGGTGCGCGACGCGATTATGCGCATGGATCGGGCCGGACTCGGCGAGTGCCGGGCGCGCTACAGCATCTCGCGCAATGTCAGCGCCCGGCTGCGGCGCTTCAACGGCCTCGAGAGCACGCCGCTCTATCCGCCGAGCCGCTACGCCCACCGGTTGCGGGCCGGTCCCTATGGCGACTACATCTTCGCCGTGGCGCGCCTCGACCGCGCCAAGCGCCTGGACCTGCTGCTGGAAGCCGCGGCGCGTATGCGCGCGCCCGCGCCGCTGATCATCGCCGGAACCGGACCGGAGCGTGAGCGTCTGGAACGGCTGGCTTCCGACCTTGGTCTTGGCGCGCGGGCGCGGTTTCTGGGGTTCGTCGGCGACGACGAACTGGTGGAGTTGTACGCCGGGGCGCGGGCGGTGTTCTACGCGCCGGTTGATGAAGACTATGGCTTCGCCACCGTCGAAGCCTGTGGCGCGGCGCGCCCTGTGGTGACTACCAGTGATGCCGGGGGGGTGCTGGAGTTTGTCGAGGACGGTGTCAACGGTCTGGTCCGCCCGCCCGACCCTGTGGCGCTGGCGGAGGCCCTCGATCGGCTGGCCGCCGATGCGGCGCTGGCCGGGCGCCTGGGCCGGGCCGGGCGCCCAAAGGTGGTCGGCATCACCTGGGCGAGGGTGGTGGCGGCGCTGGTGGGGAGTGGGGAGGTGTAGAGGTGTGGAAGAGATGTCAAGAGTTCAAATGATGGTCTTTGAATACATAATCCGCTATAGCCCGCGCAGGCGGGCTTCGCATTCCGTAGCCGAGGGCTTTAGCCCCACGGCTAGCCCGGCATAGCGGATTAATTTTTCAAAGACCATCATCTTTACTACACTACTCCTCCACCCCTCCCCACTCCTCACCTCCCCGGCTCCGCCCGATAGGAGCGCAGTTCCTCCAGGCGTTGCGCGCCCACCTTGCCAAGATAGGCCAGCCAGTCCTTCGCGTAGGGTCGCAGCGTCTCGACCACCGTGCGCGCCACGGCGTAGTTGCGGAACCACTTGCGATCGGCGGGCACGATGTGCCACGGCGCTTCAGCGGTGCTGCAACGCTCCAGGGCTTCAGTGTAGGCGGCCATGTAGTCGTCCCAACGCTCGCGTTCGCGCCAGTCGCCTGCCGATAGCTTCCAGGCTTTCTCCACGTCCTGTTCCCGGGCGAGCAGGCGCTCTTCCTGTTCTTCCTTGCTGATGTGGAGGAAGAACTTCAGAATGATCGTATTACTGCTGGCCAGCAGATGCTCAAAGTCGTTAATCATCCGGTAGCGCGCCCGCCAGACTGGCTCGGGCACAAGGCCATGAACGCGCACCACCAGCACATCCTCGTAGTGCGAGCGATTGAAGATGCCGATCAGTCCCCGTCGCGGGATTGCGCGATGCACGCGCCAGAGAAAATCGTGGGCCAGTTCCTCTTCGGTGGGGACCTTGAAGCTGTACACGTAGCTGCCAAGGGGCGAGACCTTGCTGAAGACCTTGCGCACCGTGCCGTCTTTGCCGCTGGTGTCCATGCCCTGCATGATCACCAGCAGGCTGTGGGTGCCCGCGCCGTAGAGCAGTTCCTGCAGATCGTCAATCTCAGTGGTAAGCGCATCGAACTCCGCTTCGGCGACCGCGCGCTCCAGATTGCCGTTCGAACGCGGATCGATCGCCGCCAGGTCCACCTTGCTGCCTGGCGCCACGCGGTAGACGAGGGATGCCACCAGTGCTTCCTTCCTGTGCTAGTGGAGTAATACCATTGTTGATTGCCGATTTTGGATTGTGGATTGCCCCGCAGGGCGTCACCGTGCGATCCGGCACTCCGACCAATGCGGAAAGTTCAACAGGAAATGGTATAAGCCGTTGCACCACCACTTAAGCATACCATGATCCTTTCTTAATCTACGCTTCATCTTTGCGTGCCATAATTCGGCATTCTCGGCAAAAAACGTGCCTGTCAGGGTCAGGGGAGCGATGCGTGGCGCGTCTTGATATTGTGTTGCTCGTGCTCGATACCCAGCGTGCCGACCGGCTGTCGTGCTACGGGTACCCCCAGGAGATCTCGCCCGCCCTCGATGCGCTTGCGGCCCGCGCGACGCTGTTTACCCGCGCCTTCAGCGCCGCGCAGTGGACCATGCCCTCGCATGCCTCGCTCTTCACCGGTCTCTATCCCCACGACCACGGGCTGGTGCAGAGCCGCGGGGTGCTCCCGGCGACGCTGCCGACCCTGGCCGAGCGGCTCGTGGCCGGCGGCTACGCCACCGCGGCCTTCTGTAACAACCCCCTGGTCGGCGTGGTGAACAACGGCCTGCGCCGTGGTTTCCAGAGTTTCCTCAACTACGCCGGTCTGCTGACCTCGCGTCCCAGCCAGGCCGGGCCGCGTCGCGGTCCGATCAGTCGTTACCGGCAGTTCTTCAAGCGTTCCCTGGCCGCGCTCCTGGGGCGCATCCAGGACTCCTTCGCCCGTTCGGATGTGCTGCTGGCCCTGTCATTCACGCCATTGATGGTGCCGTTGTGGCAAACGGCGCTGAGCTTCAAGGGCAATACCGGGCGCAGCCTCGCCGACGCGGCGCGCCTGCTCGTCGAACGGCGCGGACTGGCGCCGGATCAGCCGGCGTTTGTCTTCATCAACCTGATGGGCACCCACGCCCCGTACCATCCCCGGCCCGAACATCTGGCGCGCTTTGGTCCGCACATTCAGCGCGATCCGGCGGCGCGGCGCTACCTGCGGCGCTTCAATACCGACATCTACGGCTGGCTCGCTCCCCTCGCCGCGCCTCTCGGCCCGGGCGACAAGGCCACCCTCGACGGGGTCTACAATGCCGAGGTGGCCGGGCAGGACGAGCAGGTGGGGCGCTTCCTCGAGCGGCTGCGCGCCGCCGGGCGCATGGACCGCACCCTGCTGATCGTCTGCGCCGACCACGGCGATCACCTGGGAGAAAAACAACTGGTCGGCCACTCCTTCGGCGCCTACAACGAAGTTGCGCGCGTGCCGCTGATCGTTTACCATCCCGCTGGCGATCTGCCCTCCGGCACGCTGCGCGAGGAACCGGTCTCGCTCCGCCGGGTCTTTCACACCGTCCTCGACGCTGCCGGACTGGCCAGTGCCGACGAGCGACGCCTGAGCCTCGCCGCCACCGCCGATCCCGACGGGGGCGTGGTGCTGGTGGAAGCTCAACCGCCTTCGAATGTGGTTGACCTGGTGCGCCGCCACCATCCCGACCTGCTGCGCCGTTACGGCTACGATCAACCCTGCCAGGCGCTGATCAGCGGCGATGAGAAGTTGATCCGCTTCGGCGAGCGTCACCGGGCGCTCTACAACCACCGGCACGACCTGGAGGAACATACCGATCTCTACGCCATCCTCCCCGAACGGGCCGATACGCTGGAAGAGACGCTGGGGTCCTTTCTCCGGCGGCGCGCGCAGCCGGCCCTGGCGCCCGAGCGCCCACCTGCGGATGATCCTCTGGTGCGCAAGCGCCTGCGCGATCTGGGGTACCT
>DAOTYR010000608.1:0-4034 GCA_034434655.1 Chloroflexaceae bacterium | reverse complement strand
GGCTGCGCCCTCACCTTCCCAGGGGCGGGGGGGTGTGGGGAAACCCGGTTTCCCGACGCCCCCTGCGTGAGGGCGTAGCCCTCCCAAACTCTCCTGTGGGCGGAGGGATGGGGAAACCCGGTTTCCCCATCCCCCTGCGTGAGGGCGTAGCTCTCCCAAACCCTCCTGCGGGCGGAGGGATGGGGCAACCCGGTTTCCCCATCCGCCTGCGCAAGGGCTGCGCCCTCACCTTCCCGGGGGCGGGGGGTGTGGGGAAACCCGGTTTCCCCACGCCCCCTGCGTGAGGGCGTAGCTCTCCCAAACCCTCCTGCGGGCGGAGGGATGGGGCAACCGGGTTGCCCCATCCCCCTGCGCAAGGGCTGCGCCCTCACCTTCCCGGAGGCGGGGGGTGTGGGGAAACCCGGTTTCCCCACGCCCCCTGCGTGAGGGCGTAGCCCTCCCAAACCCTCCTGCGGGCAGAGGGATGGGGAAACCCGGTTTCCCCATCCCCCTGCGCAAGGGCTGCGCCCTCACCTTCCCGGGGGCGGGGGCTTATGTTCATGTCAGGATAACAACTTTTCCGTCGCGGCGCAACCGCCTTCGGCGAGCGGAGACCAGAGACCCGCGCCGGGGCGTTCCGATACGGCAGACGTTGCGTTGGCTCAGATGTTCTGTCCACCCTCAAACCCGCCGGAGGGAGGACGTCCGTGGCGCCTCCCCCCGGCGGGGGAGATTGGGAAGGGGGCCGTGCCGCGCATTCACCCCGCCTCGCTGCCCACCGGCGCGAGCGCCGCGATCTGCGCGCGCAGGTCGTCGCCCCGCCAGGCGGCCAGACGACGCCGGTAAAGCAGGGCCATCCAGATCGGCAGCAGGGGCAGGGCGACATTGATTGCGGCTATCCAGACCGCCGCGGTGATGGCCTGGGCCGCGAACGACTCGCTGCCGAGCAGAAAGAGCACCGGCAAGGACGCCAGTACGCCGATCGCCAGGGTGGCGGCCAGGGTGATAGCGCCAAAGACCAGGCTGGCGCAGAGGAAGGTCAGCAGGTTCTGGCCCAGGCGGTAGAAGGTGAGGTCAAGACTCTGCCTGATGGCCTGGCCCAGCGGCAGGGGTTCGTGCACGAAGGGCTGCAAGGCGAACACGGCGCTGCTGTAGACCGCGCCGTTGAGCGCCAGCAAGAGCGCGTAGGTCAGCACGGCCCCGATAATGATGGCGACGAGTCCCGCCGTTGACACCGCCATGCCCGCCGTTCCGCCAATGACGCTGGCCGAAGAGAAGGCGATGAGGCCCACGACACCGAACACGTAGATGATACAGAAACAGGCGCTGCTGATCACCGCGACCACGCTCGCCGCCACCAGGACGAACGCCGTCCCGTAGCAGCCCATGCCGAGCACCCGCAGCGGCCCGAGGGCCAGGGCCTTGCGCAGGGCGACGGTTTCGCCATTGGCGGCCATCATCGCGGCGCGGCTCACGGCGCCCATGACATAGAGACCCAGTGGCACGCTTAGCGGCATGACCAGGAAGAGTAGCGCCGCGCCTGGCCCGGTGGCGAGCCAGTCGCTGGCGATCACCAGCGCGGCGAGCAGCGCACCGCCGGGCAGGGCGGCCAGCGAGGTCAGCATGAGCATGCGCGGAAAGGCCTGCCGATAGAGGCCCAGCCCCTCGTCGAGCAGATCGAGGACCGGCTCCAGTGCCGCGCGCAGGGATTGTCGTCTGGTGCGCATGGCCCTCCGGGAATGCAAATAAGGTTGTTCCTGGGAGGGCTTTACCCGCCCAGACCCGCCCGCGGGGGGAGGGTGTGGGGAAACCCGGTTTCCCCAGCTCCCCGCGTGCGGGCGTCGCCCGCCCAGACCCGCCTGCGGGGGGAGGGTGTGGGGAAACCCGGTTTTCCCACGCCCCTGCGTCAGGAAAGATTCTTCTTGGGAGGGCGAAGCCCTCCCAAACCCTCCCGTGAACGGCCTATGTTCATATCAAAGTGGTCATCCGCCGTCCACAATCTGGTCGGCCTCGGCCACCAGGCGCAGCAGCGCCGCATCGCTGGCGGCCGGGGCGGCCATGGCCGTCAGGAGCGCGCGGGCCCGTTCGGCGCGCTCCGGGGCGATGGCGGCCAGGGCCTCCAGGAAGGCCGCGTCGTCGAGGTGCGGACTCAGCCCGCTGGCCCGCGCCAGACGCCGTTTGAACGTCGCCCGGTAGTGGGCCTGCAGCGCCTCGCGCCTGCCGGCGCGGCGCAGCAGCCCGGCCATGCTCTCCAGGTACTCGGCGCTGCTCCGCCGGGCGGTCTCCGCCTGGAGCGGGACCGGTCGCCCGAAGCGCCGCCCGGTGAACGCCAGGTAGGCTGCCAGCATCAGCGCGGTGTAGAGTATGGCCCACCCCCAGGGAGTCCCGAGCAGCAACGCGCGCAGCGAGGGCTGGCTGATGAACCCGTGGTGGTACTCGTCGAAGACGATGCGCCCGCCCTGCGGCGCGCGCCGGAGCATATTCAGCACCATGGCGGCGTTGTCGCCTTCGTCCAGCCCGCCGTTGGTGAAGGGATGCAGTGCCGCGCTGGCAAAGACGTAACCGTTTCCATAGGGCAGGCCCAGCACCAGCGGCGCGGCGTTGGCCCCGGCCAGGGGCACGGCGTCGGCGCGGGTAGTGCGCAAAACCGTCGGCGCGCTGGCAACCACGGCGCGCGCCGGCGGCGCGCTGAAGGCCGGCTGGAGCACCGGCGCCGGTTCCGGCAACGGGTTCTCGGGCGGGACGAAGAGTTCTATGTCGAAGGCCCGAAACAAGGGGGCCGCTCCCCCCAGTTGCCCGGGGCGATCATCGGCGAGGATCAACACGCCGCCCCGCTCAACCCACTCCGCCACCGCCGCGGCTTCGTCGCCGGTGTAGCGCTCGCTGGGACCGAGGACGATCAGCACCGCCGCTTCAGGGTCGGGCGCGAAACGCTCAGCGTACTGCAACCGACGCACATCGTAGCCAAGGGCCTCGATCCAGCGGTAGAGGGCCAGCGCGCCACGCGGCCCGCTGGCGTGGCTGCTGGCCCCGGAGCCGGGCACACTGGCCGCCCGTCCCGGCCCCAGGGCGATGAACAGCGCCAGGGCCGCAAACAGGCCGGCGAGGATGAGCAGATCACGCCGCATCGCCGGCCTGCTCCCGCAGCGCGCTCACCTGGTGCGCGTACTCGGCGTACCCCCGCGCATCAATCGGCGCCTTGCCGTACCAGACCCGGTCGGCGGTTTCCACGACCGGGGCGAGGCGCTCGTGCAGCGGAGGCTGGTCGCGCAAGCGGGCCAGGTGCTCACGGTTGGTCTGGTGGGGTTCGTAGCGCAGACGCCCGCGCTCATCGAGCCAGAGGAGCGTGGCCAGGGCCAGCGCGCGCACCGCCTCGCGGTAGTTGCCCTGGCGGGCCAGTTCGTCGGCGCGATCGCGCGCCTCGGCGGCGGTGTGAGCCGTCGCGTCGGGCCGGGCCTCCAGACGGGTCTCCACCCGCAGGGTCCGGCGCAGGCCCCGTAGCCACAGCCACAGCACCGCGATCACCAGGGCGGCGCCACCGGCGAGCAGCGCCCAGCCGGCAACGGTCGCCGAAGGGTTGGCCCTCGCGCCGACGGGTTCAAGCAGGCCCTCCAGCAGGCGCCCCAGGCGCTCGAAGAACCAGTCGAGCGGCCCCGGTTCGCGCGGCTGCGGCTCGGCGCGGGCGAAGGGCGGGCGGGCCAGGATGTCCTCCAGCCGTTCGAGGGCATCGTCCGGCGGGGACGGACCGGCGTGCGACAGGGTGTCAATCAGGGCGCCGAGGCGCGCGGCGATCAGCGGGAGGCGCGGCTCGGGGCGCGCCAGCTCCTCGGCCAGCCAGCGATTGTCCACCGGCGCGCTTCCGCCGCCGGGGAGCGCCACCGCGGTGGTGGCGATCAGACGGGGGGCCACCAGGTCCAGGCTGATGCGATCGCCCCGTTCGGCGGCCGCGCGCGCCTCGCGCAGGGCCTGTTCGTAGGCCGCCAGGCTGAGGGTGGCCCCCTGTGCGGCCACGGGCGCGACCCACACCAGCAGCAACAGACCGGCGAGCAGGACAC
>DAOTYR010000607.1:0-6907 GCA_034434655.1 Chloroflexaceae bacterium | reverse complement strand
GCCCCCAACCCCGCTTGCCGTGGGGCGCCCGCGAACCGGCAACGTAGTATTCCTGGGAGGGCTTTGCCCTCCCCAACCCTCCCACCGGGCGGGGGTGTGGGGGAACCTGGTTTCCCCTATCCCCCTGCGTGAGGGCTGCGCCCTCCCAGACCCTCCTGCGGGCGGGGGTGTGGGGAAATCCGGTTTCCCCACACCCCTGCGTGAGGGCTTTGCCCTCCCACACCCTCCCGCAGGCGGGGGGATGGGGGAACCGGGTTCCCCCATGGTCACGTGAGACGGTCATGCGCATGGCGCCCAACGCCGCGATGACCATGACCTGGGAGCGCGGGCGTCCCGCCCGCGCCACGGCTCCGCGGGCACGGTGACAGCCCCCTCCCTGACCCTTCCCCACTGGGGGCGGGCACCCGGCTCCTCCCCCCGGCGGGGGGAGGCTGGGAGGGGGCTGAACGCTGCAAACGATGGTCACCTCAGTAAGCCCGGGCGAACACCACCTGGCGCGTCGTCTCGCGCCCGGTGTAGACGCAGACGCCAGGCGCCTCGGGCTGCTCCAGGGGGATGCAGCGGATGGTGGCGCGGGTCTCCTCCTGGATGCGACGCTCATCATCGGCGCTCCCGTCCCAGTAGGCCCAGGCAAAGCCCTGCTCAACCTGCTGCTTCAACTCGTCGTAGGTGCGCACCGTGGCGCTGCGTTGCTCGCGGAAGCTCAGGGCGCGCCGGAAGAGACCGGTCTGCATCTCGTCGAGCAGGGCCACGAGGCGCTCGGTGAGACCGGCCTGGGGCACGAAGCTCTTGCCCTCGCGGCCCGGCACATCGCGCCGGGCGACGGCCACGCTGTTCTTCTCCACATCTTTCGGGCCGACTTCGAGGCGCACCGGCACGCCCTTCAGTTCCCATTCATTGAACTTGAAGCCCGGAGTGAGATTGTCGCGGTCATCGATTTTAAAGCGCAGGCGTCCCTGCCAGTCGCCGGTAATGCGCTCCACGGTCTCCAGCACGCGGGCGCGCTCCTCGGGGTTCTTATAAATCGGCACAATGACCACCTGGGTGGGCGCCAGGCGCGGGGGCAGCACCAGGCCCTCATCATCGGAGTGGGTCATGATCAGCGCGCCGACGAGCCGCGTACTCACGCCCCAACTGGTCGTCCAGCAGTACTGGACGGTATTGTTCTGGTCGGTGTAGGTAATATCGAAGGCGCGGGCGAAGTTCTGGCCCAGGTTATGCGAGGTGCCGGCCTGGAGGGCGCGCCCGTCCTGCATCATCGCCTCGATGCAGTAGGAGCGTAGCGCCCCGGGGAACTTCTCCTTTTCGGTCTTCAGCCCGCGGATCACCGGCACGGCCATCACCTGCTCAACGAAATCGGCGTAGACCTCGTGGAGGATGGTGAGCGTTTCGGCTTCCGCCTCGGCCTCGGTGGCGTGCGCGGTGTGCCCCTCCTGCCACCAGAACTCCGAGGTGCGCAGGAAGGGGCGGGTGCGCATCTCCCAGCGCATCACGTTGCACCACTGGTTGTAGAGCAGGGGCAGATCGCGGTAGGAGCGAATCCAGCGGCTGTAGAAATGGCCGATAATCGTCTCGCTGGTCGGGCGAATCACATACGGCTCGGTCAGTTCCTCGCCGCCAGCGCGGGTAACTTCGGCGACCTCGGGCGCGAAGCCCTCGACGTGCTCGGCCTCCTTCATGATGAAGCTTTTGGGGATGAGCAAGGGAAACTGCACATTGGCATGGCCGGTGGCCTTAATACGCTGATCAAGCTCGCGCTGCATCATCTCCCAGATGCCCCAGCCGGTGGCCTTGACCACGATGCAGCCGCGCACGACCTCGGCCGGCTCGGCCAGGTCGGCTTCGCGCACAATATCGAGGTACCACTGGTTGTAATCGGTCGCCCGGGGAGTAATGACATCCTTTGGCATAGTTGCTCCTCAGCCATTGGCGCTGGCGCGAGAGAGAGGGCCCTCTGGCTGCATTCTAACGCAAATCCTTCCGCATGAGTTCGCTAGGGATACTGATCCTGCCGGCAAAGGGGGAGGCGCGCGCCACAAGCTGGTAGCCGCGCCGGAGGTAGAGGCGGCGCGCGGGTTGATTGCCGCTGATGACCCGCAGGTAGGCGACGCTCACGCCCATACAACGGGCCTGTTCTTCGATCTGCTCCATAATCGCATCGCCGATGCCCCGCCCGCGCCGGTCCTCCGCGACGATAACGCTGTAGATATAGCATTCGCCGGGGCGCAGGCGCGTTTCACCGACCAGAGCGGCCCGCAGCATATTGCCGATGAGGATCAGGGTGTTGAGCGGACCCAGGCAGCGGATGGCCAGGGTGAACGTTCCTGGGGGCAGGTTGACCGTACTCACATCGCCGTGGAGGCGGATACTGGCGCTCCCCACCACGGCACCACCGGCATCGAGGGCCATGAAGCGCCCGCGCACGCCGCTGGCCAGTTCGTGCTCGACAAGGTGACGTATCAGGCGCACCTGGCCGTGGCGTGGCCCCCGCAGGACGCCGGGCATCTCGGCGTGAAAGAGTTGCACCACCAGTTCAGCCAGGGTCCCGGCATCAGCGGAGGTTGCGGGCCGCAGCGTGACCGTCTCGGTCGCCATACGCCGTTGTCCATCGGTCGGGGAAGATGCGCCGGAGCGGTGATCGCGCGGTGAAGCGCGAGACCGGCGAAACGAGGGCGCGGGGAAAGCGGATTTCCCCGCGCCAGCCGGTCAACCGTGCCTCGGAGCGGTTACTTCGCCGCGTAGGTGGCCAGCAGGCCTCCGGCCTCGACGGTGCCGCCGACCTGCACGCGCACCTCGGCGATGACGCCGGCGTGGGTGGCGGTGATCTCATTTTCCATCTTCATCGCTTCCACGATGAACAGCACCTGCCCGGCCTCCACCTGCTGGCCCGGCTCGGCGCGCACCGAGACGACGCGACCCTGGATGGGGCTGATCACCCCGTCAACCCTGGGCGCCAGCGCACCCTTCCTGGCCCCGGCGGCAGGCCGGCGCTCGCCGGGAGCGGCGGGGCGCCCGCCGGCGGCGCCGCTGGCCAGCGCCGGTGCGGGGGCCGCTCCGAAGACCTTCACCCCGAAGCGCCGGTTGTTGACCTCGACGGTGAACTCGCGCGGCTCTTCGGGGCCGGGCGCGGCGCCCGGTTCGGGCGGCGGCGGCATAAAGGGACGCAGTTGCTCAACCAGTTCGGGGTGCTGGCCGATGAAGTTGACCGTGGCCTTCCCGCTGCTGAAGACCGGATGGCTCAGCGCGGCGCGGTAGAAGGGGATCGTAGTAATCACGCCGCCGATGGTGTACTCGGCCAGGGCGCGCTGGGCGCGGGCAATCGCCTCGGAGCGCGTCTCGGCCCACACGATCAACTTGGAGAGCAGCGAGTCGTAGAACTGGGGGATGGTGTAATCGGCGCGCACGCCGCTATCTACCCGCACCCCCAGTCCGGACGGCTCCTGGTAGGTGGTGATCGTTCCCAGAGCGGGCCGGAAGTTGTGCAACGGATCCTCGGCGTTGATGCGGCACTCGATGGCGTGGCCCCGCGGCGTCAGATCCTCCTGGCGCAGCCAGAGCCGCTCGCCCTGGGCGACACGTAGCTGGGCCTTGACCAGATCCACCCCGTAGACCATCTCGGTAACCGTGTGCTCCACCTGGATGCGGGTGTTCATCTCCAGGAAGTAGTATTTCCCATCCTGGAAGAGAAACTCCAGCGTCCCGGCGCTCACATAGCCTACCGACTGGGCCAGGCGCACCGCGGCGGCGCCCATCTCGGCGCGGATCTCGGGGGTCAGCGCAGGCGAGGGCGCCTCTTCGATCAACTTCTGGTGGCGACGCTGGACCGAACAATCGCGCTCGCCCAGGTGGACCACGTTGCCGTGCATGTCGGCGAGCACCTGGATCTCGATGTGGCGCGGATTGTCCAGGTACTTCTCGACGTACAGCGCCCCGTTCTTAAAGGCCACCTCGGCCTCGCGGCGGGCGCTGGCGAAAGCGTCGGCCAGTTCGTCGGGCGAGCGCACCACGCGCAGACCACGCCCGCCGCCACCGCCGACGGCCTTGATCGCGATCGGATATCCAAACTCATCGGCGATGCGCCGCACCCCGGCCACGTCCTCGATCGCCTCCAGCGTCCCCGGCACCAGCGGCACCCTGGCAGCCGTGGCCTCGCGCCGCGCGGCGGTCTTCCCGCCCATACGTTCCATTGCTTCCGGCGGCGGGCCGACAAAGACCATCCCGGCTTCGGTAACGGCGCGAGCGAAGTCGGCGTTCTCGGCGAGAAAGCCATAGCCCGGATGCACGGCGCCGGCACGGGCCTGATGGGCGACCTCGATGATGCGGGGGATGTTGAGGTAGCTCTCGGCCGAAGGCGCCGGGCCGAGCAGATAGGCGGCGTCGGCATACGCGACGTGCGGCGCATCACGATCAGCTTCGGAGTATACGGCAACGCACCGCAACCCCAGTTCCCGACAGGCGCGCATCACACGCAGGGCGATCTCGCCGCGATTAGCGATCAGCACGGTGTCGAACATACGCATCCGCTTCCATACGACCAGTTACCGCTGAGACGATGTCCCGGAAATTCAACCACGACCGCCTCGATGATGATCGCGCGGTCAGGCGAGGGGAACGGGTCTTGCGAAAACTGGTACCAGGGCGATTCCGAGCGTGCGGCAAGCCCGCTGCGCCGCCGCTAATTGTAGCATACTCCGTCCTGTTACAAGTCAGGACCCATGCGGCTGCGCCGCGCACCGACGGCATGAAAATACTTCTTGGGAGGGCGCAGCCCTCCCAAACCCTCCCGCGGGTGGGGGAATGGGGAAACCCGGTTTCCCCATTCTCCTGCGGAGCCGGGGCGCGGGGAAACCCGGGTTTCCCCGCCCACTGCGTGAGGGCCAGGCCCTCCCGCGGGCGGGGGTATGGGGGAACCAGGTTCCCCTATGTTCACGTCAGGGGCGGGGTCGCCTGGCCAACGCCTCGCACCGGCAGGGGCGACGGTTTTTCCCTTGTGGGCCGTAACTTCGCGCTCAGAAGAGGCGTTCTTCTTGATAGAGCAGGGGCGCTGTGGCAGCGCCCGGACGTTGAGCAGACCTGGATCTGGCCGTGAGCTACGTAACGTCAATTCGTCCGGGAACGAAGGCTCCCCGGCGCGCGTTGTTCCAGAACGCGCGGTTCGCGGCGCTGCCCGCTCCGGCGCCGTCGCGCCCGCTGGCGCGCGTGCTGGTGAGCGACGATGACCCGGACATCCGCCAGATCTACGCACTGCTGCTGACCAGTCACGGCTTCGAATACATCGGCGCCCCCGCGGGCGCCGGTCCGGCAACGCTCGATCTGGCGGCCCGCGTCCGGCCCCATTTGCTGATCACCGATGTGCACAAGCCAGGCTTCGACGGCCATCGCCTGCGGGATATGTTGCGCGCCAATCCGGCCACCGCCCACATCCCCGTGCTGACCGTCTCGACGATGGACCCGATGAGCGATCCCCGCCTGGCCACAACTGGTCCGTTGGACGACTACTTCCTCAAGCCCTTCACCTTCGAGGCCCTGCTCTACCGGGTGGCGGCCCTGCTGCCACTGGGCGCGGCGGCCCACGACCAGTTGGTGGCGCGGGCGCAACGGTTTTCTTGCTACGAACATTTCCACCCCGTTACTGGCCTGCCCTGCCTGCACACCCTGGCGAACGCCCTGCCCGCTCTCACCGGGCAGCCTGGCTGGGTGGCGACCAGTGTGAGCATCGGGGGGTTGGCGGCCCTGACGCGGCGCTGTGGCCGCCCGGTGGCCGAAGGGGTGCTGGCCCGCCTGGGCGCCCTGGTACGGGCAGTGACCGGGCCGGAGGTGTTCGCCGCGCACCCCGGCTTCGACCCGCAGGTGGCCCTGGTCGGCCCGCGTGAAGCCGTCGCCGTGGCCACCACCTCGCTGGCGGCCCGCTTCGAGAGCCTCCAGCAGTGGGCCGTCCGCCCCACCCCGTCATTCCCCCCGCCCCGTCTGCGTTTCTTCCACACCGATGATCGCGCTGGCCTGGCGATCGACCTGCTGGCCCTGCGGGCGGCCCTGCGCGGCGAACTCCACAATTAACGTGAACATAGGCCACTGGAGCGGGAGGATGGGGAAACCGGGTTTCCCCACGCCCCTGCCCGCGGGAGGGCCTGGTCCTCAAGCAGGGGTATGGGGAAACCGGGTTTCCCCATCCCTCCGCCCGCAGGTGGGGGGCCTCGCTGAACGTCACCGGATACCACGGGCCTCCTGAGAGGCTCTAAAAGCCCACCCGTTCCTGACCCTTCAGGTTCAGCAGGCTGCGCACCTCGGCGGGCGTGGCGATGGGCCGGTCAAACTCCCCCGCAATCCGCACGATCTTCTCGACCAGTTCGTGGTTCCGCCCCAGCACGCCCCGGCGCACGAAGATGTTGTCTTCCAGCCCCACGCGGGCATGGCCGCCGAGCATGATCGCCGCGGTGCACATGTGAAACTGCTGGGGGTAGCCGGCGCCGATCACCGACCAGCGGTAGCCGTCGGGGCCGAAGAGGCGGGTGGCTGTGTCGAGCATATGGGTCAGGTCGTAGAGCGTGGCGCGGATGCCGCCTAGCACGCCCATCACGAACTGCAGCCAGATCGGCTTTTCGACCAGCCCCTCGCTGAGCATGAAGTCCAGATTGTAGAGATGACCGACATCGTAGATTTCGAACTCCGGTCGCGTGCCGGTTTTGCGCATCTCTTCAAGGAAGTGCCGGATGCTGGCAAAGGTGTTGGGAAAGATGAAATCCTCGCTCCCCTTCAGCCACTGGGCCTCCCAGGGAAAGCGGTAGTCGCCGTCGTTGAAGCGTCGCGCCACGGGATGCACGGAGAAGTTCATCGAGCCCATGTTGCACGTCGCCAGTTCCGGCTGCCAGGTTGGCACGACACGCACACGGTCGGCGGGCGTCATCCC
>DAOTYR010000606.1:0-9281 GCA_034434655.1 Chloroflexaceae bacterium | reverse complement strand
GGCTGATGTGAACATAGGCTACGAGAGCCAATCCCTTCCACCTCAGCGCATGCGGCGCCCCAGCCCCCCTCCCAACCTCCCCCCGCTGGGGGGAGGAGCCGGACTCCCTCCCCCAGTGGGGAAGGGCTGGGGAGGGGGCAGGCACCTTCGTCGCAACAGATTGCCGCTCGAGCAGGGAGATGGGGAAACCGGGTTTCCCCGCGCTCCCGGGAAGGTGAGGGCCTGGCCCGTGCGCAGGGAGATGGGGAAACCGGGTTTCCCCACACCCCTGCCCGCGGGAGCGTCTGAGCGGGCAAAGCCCGTCCAGGAACAACCTCTTTCATGAGAGGCGAAAGAAATTTCGCCGGCAGGGGCAAAACATAGTTCGCCCCAACAGAAACGGAGAGTCCCGAATGGTCAAGGTCAAAGAAGCCGCTCCCAGCGGGCTGGAACACGAGAACGTCGAGGACCTGAAACACTACTATTACCAGATGCTGCTGATCCGGCGCTTCGAGGAGCGCACCAGCGAGATGTACGTGAAGGCGAAAATCGGCGGTTACTGTCACCTTAATCTGGGCGAGGAGGCCACCATTGTCGGTTTGATGGCCGCGCTCAAGCCCGAGGATTATATCTACACCAACTACCGTGAGCACGGCTACATCATTGCCCGCGGCGTGCCGCCGGGGCCGGTGATGGCCGAACTCTTCGGCAAGGAGACCGGCGTGGCCCGCGGGCGCGGCGGTTCGATGCACCTCTTCAGCCGCGAACACAACTTCATGGGCGGCTATGCCATCGTCGGCGGCCAGGTGCCCCTGGCCGTGGGCGCAGCCTACGCCCTGCGCTACCAGGGCAAACCCGGCGTGGTGGTGGCCCAGATGGGCGATGGAACCACCAACATCGGCGCGTTCTACGAGTCGCTCAACCTGGCCAAACTGTGGCGCTGCCCGGTGCTGTTTTTTATCGTCAACAACGGCTACGGGATGGGCACCTCGATCGAGATGGGTTCCTCCGAGCCGGATCTGTGGAAGAAAGGCGCCTCGTTCCGCATCCACGGCGAGCGCATTGACGGCACCGATGTCCTCGCTGTGCGTAACGCCGTGCGTCGCCTGCGCGAGCGGGCCGAGAGCGAGGGGGAGCCTGCCATTCTCGATGTGGTCAGCTTCCGCTTCCGCGGCCACTCGGTGATCGATGCCGATCGCTACCGCGACCCCGAGAAGGTGCGCGCCGCGCGCGAGCAGCACGACCCCGTGCGCAATTTCGCCACCCTGCTGCTCGACCACGAGATTGTTGATGGCGCCTGGCTCAACGCGACCGCCGAGCGGGTGGAACGCGAGGTGCAGGAAGCCATTGATTTCGCCAACGCCAGCCCCGATCCCCGCTTCGAGGATCTCTACGAGAACATGTACGCCACCCCCGTGCCCAACATCCCCGGGCGCGAAGACGCCCTGCGGGCGGTGCGGATCAACCGCGGGGAATGGTAGTTGCGGAGAGGTTGTTGCCATGCCCATCATCACCTACCGCCAGGCGCTCAACGATACGCTTGGCGAGGAACTGGCCCGCGATCCCAACGTCCTGCTCATGGGCGAGGAGATCGGGGTCTTTCAAGGCTCCTATCGCATCACCGAGGGCCTGTTGCAGGAGTTCGGGCCGAAGCGCGTGGTGGACACCCCCATCGCCGAGGAGGGCTTTGTCGGGGTGGCCATCGGCGCGGCCATGCTCGGCTTGCGCCCGGTGGTCGAGATCATGACCATCAACTTCATTCTAGTGGCAGTTGACCAGATAGTGAACCACGCTTCGAAGATCCACTACATGTTCGGCGGGCAGGTGCGCGTGCCCCTGGTCATCCGCACCCCCTCCGGCGGCACGGGGCAACTTGCGGCCACCCATTCGCAGAGCTTCGAGAACTGGTTCGCCTATTGCCCCGGGCTCAAGGTTGTGGCCCCCGCCACGCCGTACGATGCCAAGGGGTTGCTGCGCGCCGCCGTGCGCGACGATGATCCGGTGATCTTTATCGAGAGCCTGGCGCTCTACGATACCAAGGGCGAGGTGCCCGACGACAACGACTACGTGGTGCCGATCGGCATCGCCGAAGTGAAACGGCGCGGTGAGGATGTCACGGTCGTGGCCTACTCCCGCATGACCGCCATTGCCCTCCAGGTGGCCCAGCGCCTGGAGAACGAGGGCATCAGCGTGGAGGTGGTCGATCTGCGCTCCCTGCGCCCCCTTGATCGGCCCACCATCATCGAGTCGGTGAAGAAGACTGGCCGGGCGGTGGTGATCGCCGAAGATTGGTATTCCTATGGCGTGACCGCCGAGATCGCCGCCACCATCCAGGAGCAGGCTTTCGACTATCTCGACGCGCCGGTGCTGCGCGTCGCCGGCCTCGAAGCACCGTTGCCCTACGCCAAAGAACTCTCGGCGGTCTCCAAACCCAACGCGAACAGTCTTATCTATGCCATCCACCAGGTGCTGGCAGGATCATCGCGAGGTGCGCAATGGGCGAAGTGACGATGCCCCGCCTGTCGGATACGATGTCGGAGGGCACGGTGGGGCGCTGGCTGAAGCAACCGGGCGATCCGGTCGTCGCGGGGGAGATCATCGCCGAGATCGAGACCGACAAGGCCACGATGGAACTCGAGGCGTTCGAGTCGGGCACCCTCCAGCAGATCATCGTCCCCGAGGGCAAGACGGTGCCGATCGGCGAGGTGATCGCGCTGATCGGCGACGGTCCGGTAGTGGCCTCAGCGCCGCCCGCCGCTCTGGCGCCCGCCGCCGCGCCTGCGCCAGGCCCGGCGCAGGCCCCCGTGGTGGTGGCTGCCCCGCCGCCCCCCGCTGAGGAGAACGGGCGTATCCTCGCCTCGCCGGTGGCGCGGCGCATCGCCGGAGAACTGGGCGTGGATCTGCGCCAGGTCCGCGGCACCGGTCCCGGCGGGCGCATTCTGAAGGAGAACGTCGAGGAGTTTGCCGCGCGGATGCGGACCACTGGCGGCCAGCCGCCCGCGCCGCCCGCTCCCCCCCCGCCCCCCGCCCCGGCGCCGGTTGCGCCGCCTCCGGCCCCCACGCCCGCGCTCCCCGCCGCCGAAGCCCTGGGGCGCATGCGCCGGGCCATCGCCCGGACGATGAGCGAGTCCAAGCCGGGCGTGCCCCATATCTACGTGACTATGGACGTGGAGATGGACGCCGCTCTGGCCCTGCGCGAGCAACTCGCCGCCAGCGGGGTCAGGGTCTCGGTGAACGACCTGGTGGTCAAGGCGGCGGCGAAGGCGCTGCTCAAGGAGCCCGCCGTCAACAGCAGCTACGGCCTTACTGCCGAGGGCCAGCCGGGCGTTGTTCGCCACCAGCAGGTCAACGTGAGCGTCGCCGTGGCCCTCGACGACGGGCTGGTGGCCCCGGTGGTCAAGGACGCCGACAAGAAGAGCCTGAGCGTCATCAGCGCCGAAATCCGCGACATGGCCCTGCGGGCGCGCGATGGCAAGATCAAACAGCACGAACTCGAAGGCGCGACCTTCCAGGTCTCCAACCTGGGCATGTACGGGGTGAGCGAGTTTGTCTCGATCATCACCCCGCCGCAGGCCGCTTCTCTCGCCGTGGGCGCGGTGCGCAAGGCGCCGCTGGTAAAGGACGATCAGATCGTCATCGGGCACCTGATGACGCTCACCCTGAGCGCCGACCACCGCGTGGTGGACGGAGCGGTGGCGGCCCGCTACCTGCAGGAGTTGCAGGCGCTGCTGGAGAACCCGCTGCGCGTGCTGGCGTGAACATGGGGGAACCTGGTTCCCCCATACCCCCGCCCCCGGGAAGGTGAGGGCGCAGCCCTCGCGCAGGGGGGATGGGGAAAGCGGGTTTCCCCATCCCCTCGCCCTGTGGGAGGGGTTGGGAGGGCGCAGCCCTCGCGCAGGGGGGATGGGGAAAGCAGGTTTCCCCATCCCCTCGCCCCGTGGGAGGGGTTGGGAGGGCGCAGCCCTCCCAGGAATTATTACTTCCCCGCAACGCTCCCGGCAGGGACTCTACATCTCGCCGTAGAGTTCCAGCAACTCGCGCCACTCGCCGGTGAGTTCTTCGCGGCGGGCGGCGTAGTAGAAGTGCGGCTCGCCTGACTCGTCCACGTAGACCAGATCGACCTGGCTGCGCATGGGCCGCAGGTAGCCCAGGTTGCCCCACCAGCGCACCCTGTCCTCATCGAGGGGGATGTCCTGCTGGTACATCCGGGCAGCGTACTCGCGCACGGTGCCCGGCTCGATATCCTGGAGACGCCAGGGGACGCCGCTCACATCGCCGGTGCGCAGATTGCGAAAGACGTACTGCCACTCGCCGTCCTCGCCGCGGGTCGCGCTGACCACCTCGATGCCGGTGCGGGGGCGAGGTACGCGGATGAGGCTCAACCAGGCCTCGGTGAGCTTCTCGGCGGGAACGCCGGGATACGACTGTTGCCCGCTCCCGTCCTTATCCTTCATCACCAGGTCGAAGCGCGCCCTGCCCGCCGCATCGCGGGTCACCGCCACCAGGCCGCCGCGGCCCCGCCAGCGGATGCGCCGCTCGCCCCAGGTTGCCGGCTCGGGCAGGGCGACCTCGGTGGGCGCATCGTCGGCGAGGGCGGGCAGGGCGGTCTCATCGGCCTGTTCAAAGGCCTGCGGCTCCTGTTCGACCACATCGCCGTTGCGTTCGTTGAGCAAGGCCGCCCACGAATCGCTCAGGCCCCAGTCGCTCACGCCGAAGAAGATGTGGTCGATCACCCCATTGGCGTCACGGTGGACCAGATCGTACTTGGTGCGATTGCCCTGGCGATAGGCGCGCCAGAGGCCCAGGCGCCCTTTCCAGCGCACCTGGCTCTGCAGGTCAATGCGACCATCGCGCAGATCCTCGTGGCGGCTGATGGCGTAGGCCCACAGACCCTGGGCGCGGTCACGGGTAACCCCGGCGGTGGTGCGCAGATCGCGCACCTCGTAGAGCCAGACGCCGCCGCGCTTGACGGCGCCGACGATCTCGACGCCCGAGCGGGGCAGGTCGAGATCCTGGCCGTTATCGAGGGGCGAGGACGCGCCTTCGGCGAGGGCGCGCCGGCAGAGCTGGATGATCTCGCCCCGGTCGGCAAGGGCGGTCTCGCCATCGCGACGCACATAGATCGCGCCATTGGCGCCAACATACGGCGGGGTCTCAGCGGCCTTCACCTCCACGCGCATGACATCCTGGCCCTCGTAGCTCATCAACTCGAAGGAGAGGTAGGGCTGGGGAGTGATCTGCTCGGTGACGCTCCTGCGCAGAGTCTCGCTGACCTGGTCGGGCCGGGTGACGCCGACGACCCTGCCGCCGGGCTCGCAGCCGATCACCAGCACCCCGCCGCCGGCGTTGGCCAGAGCGGCCACATCCTTCCACAGGTCGCCGACCTGAGCATCGTCGCCGGGGGCGCGCAGCACCTGCCGCTCGGAGGACGCCCCGAAGCGCACCGCGTCCACGGCCCACTGCTTCTGGTCGCGCTTGGGCACCCGCACCCGGTCGAAGTCCTGGCTGGTAAAGAGCGCCTTGAGCGACTCGAAGCTCGGATCGGGCAGGAGCACCTCGAAGTAGCGATCGCCGATGCCATGGCGATGCAGGGCCTGCATATCCTCGTCGGACAGGCGTCGCAGGCGGTGGGCGTCGGAGCCCTGGATGCAGAACATGCGCCGCTCGTAGTGTTCGGTCTTGCCATTGTAGAAGCCCGGCGAGGTGAACTTCTCGTGATCGGTATAGAAGTTCACGAACTCCAGGGCGTGCAGGTAGGGGCTCTGGGTGACGGCGATGCGCGCCTGGCCGCTGGTCCCCATGCGCAGGGTTTCGGTGATCACCCCGTTGGGGCCATTGACGTGGGGGGCGATCACCAGGCCGCCGGCGCGGGCGATGATCTCGTAGGCTTCCGTCACGTGGCGGGTATTGGCAATGCCGCAGATCCCCGCCTTCAGATGTTCGGCGGGAACGCCCAGTTGCAGCAGCGTCGTCTCGATCAGACTGATCGGGCGGTTGGGCGGGAAAATGCCGAGGATATGGGCGCCAAAATGCGACGTGAACTCGAACCCCGGCAGCACCGTAATGCGCGCCAGCAGGCGCCGGTACTCGATGAGGCGGGCCTGTTCCTCAGCCGTCAGCCGGCCAGCCTGCTCGAGCGCGCGCAAAAAGTCCAACTCGCGGTGAAACTGTTCGTAGCCGTGAACGGTGTTATGGTCAGTAAAGGCGATGATGTCAAGTTCGCGTCGTTCCGCTTCCTGGAGAATATCGAGATAGGTGATTTCCGGTTCGGCGTAATCCTCAGAAGCCGGCGTATGAATGTGCAGATCGGCACGAAACCAGCGCATTCCGTTGCGCACCTCGCCAGGTGTGCTCATAGGTTTTCAACTCCACAATTGCTTTCGATCTTTTACTCTCAGGTTTTTTCTCGCCGCAACCCGGATAGGCGGCGCGGACGGGGCCTCCTTTCCATTGCGCACCCAGGGCGCGCTGCCCTGGAGGGGCGCCGGAGGCGCAGCCTCCTCGCAACCCCTATCTCGCCCGCGGAGGGCGCGTGCCCGGTCAAAACACGGACGTGTCTGCTGCCGCGGGCGGAACAAGCGGGTTCACGGAGGGCTGCGCCCTCCGCGCCTCCCCCAAACCGTTACGTCAAAAGCCGCGCGGCGACCCCATATCCGGGGAGCACAACACGAACGCGCCGGGTGGGCGACGCCCTTATGATACCCGAAACGCCCGCAAACGACAAATAACCGGCAGCGGGTAACTGTTCACACTTGGAGTAACATACGCGCCTGCGAGCGAGGGCGTTTCGCCCCCGTCGCTTCTCGGCGGGCAAGATGCCCGCGCTCCCAGGAGAAATGTGAACACGTACGGCAGCGGATACACCGCTCCGAGGGGCAGGGATATGGGGAAACCGGGTTTCCCCAGACCCCTGGGCCGCGCGAGGCTGTTGCCCATCTCCAGGAACGAGATTAGACGATCTCGATCCCCGCGCCGGCGATCACCTCGCCGATGCGCCAGCATGGCTCCCCGGCGTCGGCGAAGCGCCGCAGCGCCGCATCGGCGCGCTCGGGGGGCATGGCCAGCAGCAGGCCGCCGGAGGTTTGCGGATCGAAGAGCAGCAGGCGCCGGGCCTCTTCCACCGTGCCGGCATAGCGCACGACGCCGCGCTCCTCCAGGAAGCGCCGGTTGCGGCCCAGGCCCCCGGGGGCGATGGCGGCCCGAGCGTACTCCAGGGCGCCCGGCAGGAGCGGCAGCGCGCCGGCGACGATGCGCAGGCCCACCTCGCCCACACGGATCATCTCGGCGGCATGGCCCAGCAACCCGTAGCCGGTGACATCCGTGGCCGCATGCACAGCCATCTCCCCCGCCAGTTCGGCGGCGCGGCGGTTCAGGCGCAGCATGCTGGCGACGGCCGCCTGCAGGTGCAGCGCCTCGACCAGGCCCCGTTTGGCCGCCGTGGTGATCAGCCCGGTACCAAGGGGCTTGGTGAGCAACAGCACGTCGCCGGGCCGCACCCCGACCTTGGGCGTGATCCGCCCTGGATCGACCAGCCCGGTCACACAGAGACCGTACTTCGGCTCACGGTCCACCACGGTATGGCCCCCGGCCACTACCGCGCCGGCCTCGGCCACCTTGTCGGCCCCGCCCTGGAGGATGGCCGCCACAATCGCCGGATCAAGATCCTCGGGAAAAGCGGCAATCGCCAGGGCCAGAATGGGTCGCCCGCCCATGGCGTACACATCGCTGAGGGCATTGGCCGCGGCGATGGCGCCGAAGGTGTAGGGGTCATCCACGATGGGCGGAAAAAAATCCACCGTCTGGACCAGCGCCGTGTGCGCGTCCAGTTGATAGACGGCCGCGTCATCGCTGATCTCCAGCCCGATCAGCAGGTGCGGGCTGGTAGGCAGACGCAGCGCGGCCAGCAGGTTGGCAAGGGCCCCCGGCCCCATTTTCGAGGCTCAGCCGGCGCAATCAGCCATGCGCGTCAGCCGCACCCGCTCACGCTCGTCCATGCGATCCTCGCGACCATCGCCGCGGCCAGCCTGCCTGGCCGCGCCCATACGCACATTGTACCGCACCTGGCTCTCTTACCACCCTACCTGTACCGCATACCTGGCAATGTCCGGGTCTGCACTTACCAATACCACTCCCTCAACGAGGGCTTGCGCTACCCCCGCACACTACCAGAATGAAAAAAGGTTGTTCCTGGGAGAGCCACGCCCGCCCACCCCCTCCCGCGGGCGGGGGCCTGGGTGCGCGGGCCTCCGGCCCGCATCCGCAGGGAGATGGGGAGACCTGGTTTCCCCATCTCCCTGCTCGAGGGCGGCGCCCGCCCACACCCTCCTACGGGCGGGGGGTGGGGAAACCGGGTTTCCCCACCCCCCTGCTCCATGCCAACGGGATGAGAAACAAGGCTGTTCCTGGGAGGGCCTGGCCCTCCCAAACCCTCCCACCGGGTGAGGGGTGGGGAAACCCGGTTTCCCTGCTCCACCCCAACGGGAGGAAAAGCTGATGACCCGCTTTGCGCGGCGCGCTACGCCTCCGGCTCGCGTGGCTCAAGTTGCTGGACCAGGATCTCGAACAGGTCGCTCTCAGTGATGATGCCCACCACGTGCTTGTGTTCATCCACCACCGGCAACCCGCCGATCTTGTTCTCGATCATCAACAGCGCCGCTTCGCGTAGCCCCGTCTCCGGCGAGATGCTGATCGGGTGCTCGGTCATCACTTCGTAGACCTTGACGTTCCGCAGGGCTTCGGCGATATCGAGGGGGTCAAGGCCGGCGAGACGCATCACGTCGGCCCCGCGGATATCGCCCTGGGTAATGATGCCGCGCAGTTCGCCCGTGTCGATCACGCAGGGCAGGCGGCGAATGTCGTGCTCGCGCATCAGTGCGAGGGCATCGCTGAGGGGCGCCGCGATGTTGATCGTCACTGCCGGCGTTCGCATGTAGTAGCGCACCTCTTGCTCGGCAGGCACGCGCTCATGGTGAGGGGTGGCATTGGTGACGTTCATGGCAGCCTCCTTTGGCTACACTGCGGCCCTTTTTTCCATGGTACCGCCCCCGCCACGCGGCTGGGGCGTATTCCGCTCACCAGAGGTAATAGTTTGTTAACCACTGGATCTATGTTGCCAGCGGGGGGCGCGGGCGTTGGCTACCATTGTAGATTTTTGATTTTCGATTGCGGATTGGAGATTGCCGCTCCGTGCACCAGGAAGCGCTTATGGGTATTGAGAAATGCATCCGCTCCACCACTCCCGCCCGCGGGAGGG
The DNA here is from genome assembly GCA_034434655.1 of Chloroflexaceae bacterium. GTDB lineage: Bacteria > Chloroflexota > Chloroflexia > Chloroflexales > Chloroflexaceae > JACAEO01. The sequence continues at coordinate 49 of DAOTYR010000606.1, read as the reverse complement.
TCTGGGAGGGCGCGGCCCTCCCGAGAAGAACCTTGATGTGCATCCCACG